>JAEUSG010000832.1 GCA_016788315.1 Fibrobacterota bacterium
ATTGATGATAAAAATGAAGTAGATAACTTTATAACCTGTTTTAGTAAATTAACAATATCATGTTCTAAATTTGCAATTCTTGGTAATTGGGAATATTGGAGTGATGTAAATATTACGGAATTGAAATCAAAATTGTTAAAAATAGGAATAGTATTATTAATAAACGAAAATAGGATAATTAGTATTAAAGATAGAATTGTACAAATTTATGGAGTTGATGATTATTTAGGAGGAAAACCAGATTTTAACGGTTTTCGTTTACTTAATAATCAAGTAAATATTATTTTAGCACATTGTCCTATATTATTTGATCAAATAATTAATTTGGATGAAATAAATAATCTACAAAAAGTACTTGTCTTAAGTGGACATACCCATGGTGGTCAAATTACATTTTTTGGTAAACCTTTGAAAAAACCTGAGGGAAGTGGTAATTATACATCAGGAATTTATAAAAAGAAAAATTATATTTTAAATGTGAGTAGAGGAATTGGTAATAGTGTAATAAACATTAGAGTATTTTCACCATCAACTATTGAAGTCATTGAGATTTAAAGAATTCTAACAACTGTTTCAACATAGACAATTCCTGTTGTACGACATTTTGGCGTTTTAACAAATACTCAAAACCGAGGATAAAATGCAGCAAATCGATTATTCATCCTATTTCTGGCAGAATGACCTAATTCGCCTTAGAGCAATGACAGCAGAAGACTGGGAACAAAGCTATTTAAACATGTTTGATTCAGATGCACGCCGTGTACTTCAATATGAAATTGAACTTCCTCCAACTATAAATGGTGAGAAAAAGGCGATCGAACAATTTTGTGAATTCAATCCAGCATCTAAACGATTAATGTTCTCTATTGAAAACAAGCAAAACGAACTTGTGGGAGCTTTGAATATTAATTCAATTAACGAGCGTAATGGTACGTTCTCAATAGGAATGCAAATTGATAGAAATTGTCGCAGTAAAGGATACGGCACTGCGGCAATGAAGAAATTACTGCAATATGCTTTTTATGAAAGACGATTGAATAAATATAATGGTAGTGTTCTTGAAGGAAACATAGCTTCGTTAAAGATGTTAGAGAAATTAGGAGTGCAGATTGAAGGTACTCGTCGTCAGAATGTTTTTACTAATGGAAAATATACAAACGAAATTCTTGTGGGCTTAACGAAGGAAGATTTTGAGAATAAATTTCCAAGATAATAAAGGCAACTGCTAAAACGATCATGCAATGAAAAATATTTAATGGTTTATGATTCTTGACTTTCAATAGAGGACGCAATACATTATCTCTTTTTTTCCCTCACCATCATTGTTCGGTAGGTTGGGCGCATGCTTAAAATATTTAACACCCCCGCTCAAGCTGACTAGGTAAAGCCACCGTGTAAAGATCTATATTAATAGCGTTTCACAAGATGCAGAACTCAATTAATCATATAATGGAGCATAAGATATGACAGCTGCGATTGTTATGACACTAGCGGCGGTTTCGACCTTTGCGCTCGATGACGCGACCAAAAATAAGTCCACAGAGATGAACCAGACCATCTCTACAGAGGTCCGTGAAAACGGCGGAGAGATTCGGGTTCTGATATTGGGCAATTCCATCGCCCTGCATCCACCATTTCCATCAATCGGCTGGACGAACAACTGGGGCATGGCTGCTAGCGCCGCGGAGAAGGATTTCGCTCATCTGACGATCTCCGGCATCGAGAAGCGCACAGGCAAGAAGGCTGATTACCGCATCCGTAACATTTTCGAAATGGAGAAGAATTACCATAACGGATACGTTATCGCCAAATCGCAGGCGGAGGACATATCGTGGAAGCCCGATTACGTGGTTATCGCCTCCGGTGAGAACGTCGCCGACTTCAAGAACGCTATGGAACAGGAAGCCTGGGGCAATGCTCTTTACGACCTCGGAAAGGTCTACAAGGAGGCCAATCCCGCCGCAAAAATCGTCTATCGAAGCGTTTTCTGGGAAAATAAGACTAAGCATCGTCTCGCCAAGGAGGCCGCGGTTAAACTCGGTGTGGCTTTCGCCGACCTCGGTTCGCGCGGAGAAGATCTTAAGATGCAGGCGCATGATGCAGGCTTCTCTCACGAGGGCATCGCGAAGCATCCAGGTGATGCCGGCATGGCAATGCAGGCTGAGATAATACTCAAGGCACTGTTCGACTGAGAGCGATCAAATAAAAGCAAGATGAAAAACTCTCATCCAGAATTGGAACTTCATCCGCTTGAAGAGCACCATATTTCATTAATTGATTGTTGGCTTCGTAAAGAACACGCTAAACAATGGTTTCAGGATCCTGAAGAATGGATTAATGAAATCATTAAAAGAGATTCTGAATTCTCTTTTCTTAAACACTTTATTGTTTATTCTGATAATAAGCCAATTGGATTCTGCCAATTTTACCTATGTGCTGACGCAGATGAAGAAGAGTTTAGAATGTTTCCTAAAGAAGGAACCTACAGTATTGATTATTTAATCGGCGAAGAAGATTATCTCGGTAAAGGTTTTGGAAAAGAGATGATTCTCAAATTGTGCAGTATTGTTTTTAACAAAGATGATTCAAAAATGATTGTTGTAAAACCAGATAATGATAATTTTCTATCTCGTACCGTTCTAACAAGTGCAGGATTCTCTTTTGATAAAGCGCATAATGTATATTTATTGCTTAAAAATGCACATTTTAAGAACATAAATCAATCCTAAATGTATTCCATGATTAAACCACAAACAATTCTTACATCTAGATATATAATACGGCCTATCAAGGAAATTGATTTTGAATCATTGCACTCTGCAGTTATGTCTTCTCAATTTCCCGAAAACCTTCCATTAAAAGAAATTTATCATAATGGGAATCTTGAAAAATGGTTTAATAATAGATTTGTCAGTCAAGGCGACACTAATATCACTTGGTCTATAGCTATTAATAATAATAATGATAAATGTATTGGGCAAATATCTATAACGGAAATAGTGTCTGACAAAGATTCTAGTAGCGAAGACAAATGGGCGTTATCATATTGGTTACACCCTCATTTCTGGAACCAGGGGATAATATCTGAATGCATAGTACCTGTTATTGATTTTTGTTTCAATGAATTGAAAATCATATCTCTTTGGGCCGGTGTTTCAACGTGGAACTTTAGCAGTATCAAAATTCTTGAAAAATGTTCATTCATTAAAACAGGAACACAAAAAGATGGATTTTACATTAATGGTATACCCCAAGAAACTTTTGATTACGAATTAGATAAAATCCGTTGGCTAGAAAATAGAATGATTAATAAGTAAATATGAATCTATATGGTCGCAAGAAAGAATTAGAGGAAACATTTGAAAACAATACTTGTCTTATTAGCTATATACACTAGTTGTAATTGTCTGGAAAACGTAAAGGATATCGAAAATAAAATTATTGAACTCGAGCGGACGTCTGATAGCGTTAAAAACATTAATGCAAAAGTCCCTCAAGAAATAAAAAATGAATATTTCAATCCCAAAGATTCTCTTCAACCAAATTTTCTTATTAAAAGCGAATATCATCGCAATGCTAGAGTTATTTCTAAGCTCGAGAATGATATTGAAACCTATCAACGCAGACTTGAATATATTTCTGCAAACCCTATTGATTTTAAATATCCAATTGTTTTGTCTAATGAACCACTAACTGAGATAATTTCCAACAATGAAATACGATTTAAGAAAACAGGAAAAAATCTAAAAATAGCCGGTGGATTGTTGTTAGCTGGTTCAATTGTCGGAGTTGTCAGCAACGTCATTGTTGTGTATAAAAAACCACCAATTGGTGGTGTTGTTGGAATTAATGTGCTTGCACTTGGCCTAACGATCGGCGGTTTTTGTAAACTTATCGGTTCTGGCCAACATCTTGAAAATGGACCGACTGTTCGATAATGAAGACGAATTAAGAAGCAAAGCTAAAGAAATGATAACATTGTCTTATTTGTACAACTGGAACATGTCTAGCACTCTATCCCTTAAATTAATTGTCAAAAGGTATTGCTCCAAATATCATTTTGCCATCACCTGGCTTTAATGAGATTACAATTGCTCATAATGTTCGCAAAAAGGAAGAAGTATCTGAAGTATTAGCACTAGCCGAAAAGGTCGGTGGTAAAATAGTAAAACCTGATTATGATGTTTGTTGGTGTGGTCATTGTGGGTATTTTACAGATTTAGACAGTTATTACTGGGAAGTAGCATGGAGTCCAAACTCTTAATTTGATGAATCCGGAGCACTTTACGTTTGTTAAACAGTAAAAACGCATCTGATGAATAATTCTCTTCCAGAATTGGAACTTCATCCGCTTGAAGAGCACCATACTTCATTAATTGATTGTTGTTAAGACTGATAATAATAATTTTAATTCTCGTGCAGCTTTTACAGGTTTATGATTCTCTTTTGATAAAGCGCATAATGTATATTTATTGCTGAAGTAGTACCTGATTTATAAATTTCGCGTCATCAAGGTGCTCCAACGTAATACCGTATTGAGAGGATTGTTCAACATGACTTATAGAACAGAAAAACGCCTTTTTATAATTTTTCTCGTAATCCTTTCTTTTTGCCTCCAATCGAACGCTTCTGATTGGCTTCCAACATCAAACAATACTACGTGGCATTATGTAAAATTTGATTCCTCTTTCACCACTTATGCATGTCAGCTTAATGATACAGGTATTTACTGCCCGCCAAATACCAAAGTTACTGATATCGAATTTAAAATAGATTCACTTTCTATTATTCAGAATATCGAGTGGAAAAAATATCGTCTTTTCCAGAGCGATCCTGCATTTGTACGGAAAGATAATCTTGGAAACGTGTATTTATACACCGAATCCGGTTCAGAGCTTTGGTTTAAAAAAGATTTTGTTGTGGGAGACACTTGGTCTGTTGCATTCACAGGTGTTACAAAACGTAATACTGTTTCTAAAGAAGAAAAATTAACTGTTTCTGCCGGTTCATTTGATTGTGTTAAGATTACTAGTCTTTATTACAATACATTAAGCAAACTTTTAACTAGACAAAACACATGGTGGTCTGACTCAATTGGCCCTGTAAGAATGGAAATTGTTAAATTGAAAAAGGATTCATCGGTTTACGCTTTAGCTGGAGCCGTAATCAATAATAAAGTCATCGGTAAAATTGCTGTAGAAAGAGAACCTAAACAATTATCAACAGCACTAAATCTCCAGCTTTATCCAAATCCATCCAAGTCAGCAGTGGTAATTTCATTTGATCTAAACACACAAACAGATGCATCTTTAAAAATTTACAATTCCAGAGGACAATGTCTTGAAACCATAAGTAATCCCGGTAAGAAAATCGGAAGAAATATTATTTATTATGACTCAGGAAAAATGTCAAATGGATTATACGTATGTAAACTTCAAACTGATTCTAAAACAATAACAAAACAATTCTTAATTCTGAAATAAAGAGGCTACTATATACTAAATCTTCCAAATAGTCCAATCAACGAGACATATAATCATGAATAGAATATTCATAATATCATTCTTATTTTTTTCAATATTTTTATTTATAAGTTGCGAAAATGAAGTTGAGACCTCATTAAGTGCTACTTATAACTTCACTATTATCAATAATCGTAATACTTCTATTAAAGTAAAAATCACTAAGATCGGTTTTTCCAATGAAATCAGACATGTTGCTGTTCCAAACGATACTTTAACTATTAATGCACAAACATCATACAAAGGAAAGATTGGAATAACTTGGACTCCGGAAACACCCAGTATTCCATGTTATGATAATTTTTTCAGATACGAGATATTTGAAGATAATTCTACTCTGAAAGATACATCGACAAACCTCTGCGGCTATTCTAAAGAAACATTATTACGCGAAGACGATGAATTGCAGGATTTGATAGAGGTAAATTAAAATGTTAAGCATAAATAATTCAGACCATAAAACTGCTAAATCGATTTGATGCTGCTTTTTACGAAATTAACGTAACATCATAATTGCATTATGAATTCACTAGAAACAATCGAAACTATTACAGGTAGTACATTATCAATAAAAGAAAGGCTCCTTTTATTTCAAATTTAGATCGATCTCAACGATCTCACAGATACTGCCTACACGAATAGGCGGGCCCCAGGTGCCTGCTCCGGACGAAACATAGTAGTGTGTGTTTCCCTTTTTGGAGTATCCGTAATCATTCTCAAAGATTCTGCCGGTAATAAAGTTTACAGGCCACATCTGCCCATGATGGGTGTGTCCTGACAATTGTAAATCAACACTGTTTATTTCTGCTTCTTTTAAATTGGTCGGCTGATGATCCAGTAAAATGAGCGGTAACGAGGGATCTCTTTCCATTAATATTTCGGAAAGCTCTTTTCTCTTATCTCCACCGAAACGATCTCCTGACCTGTCTTTACGTCCTGCAACCTGTAAAATCCCTCCGATATTCACCAATGTATCCTGGAGAAGCTTAATGTTGTGGCTGTTAAGATACTCCACCGCTTTTTCTATTCCACCGATGTATTCATGATTGCCTGTGCAAGCATATACTCCAAAAGGTGCTTTCAATTCCAGCAATGAGGCTCCGAGATCTTTTCTGATAACCTGAGACACATCCTGATCCAGCATATCACCGGCAAGAAGAATAATATCGGGTGAAATCGCATTGACCTTGTTTACTATTTTTGTAAACCGGCACTTATCCATCATTACACCAAGATGAATATCTGAAAGCATTACAATCTTTAAACTCTTTTTGTTCTGCTGTACTGTTTTATTGATATCAATTTTAACTTTGGTTGTTCTGATTGTTCTGCTATTTATAAAACCATATATGAGAATGGCTGCGATAAAGACTGGAACAGCGATTTGTGAAATTGCTCTTACTGATTCTGTTGTTTTTATAGGATCATCTGCTACAATTTTGATTACCAGCTTTGTAAAATCTATGGCAAGAAATGTCAGGAACAGATAAAATGCTGCACCAATCCAGAAAGATCCTGCAAATTCCAGCGGTTCGGCAATTGTCAATAAATTACTGCGGGAAAAAACATGACCCAAGATGAAGGCAAGGGCTAGAAAGATCATCAGTAGCAATAAAGGAATTTTTAAATGTGATGCTGAAGGTAAAAGCTGAAAAGATCTTCTGATTACGTAGTAGTTCAATGATGCATATACTGTAAAAAAAACTGAAAAAAAGATTAGAAAAGTTGTTTTCATTATTCGGTTTGCAGGAATCTGTTTATCTTCTAGTTCTGCTGATAATTACAGATGTTCTTCCTTTCTTATTTCTACTGTTGGAAAGTCTCTCTTTATTGCTGAAGAATTTAACCAGCACAATGCCGCAGATGAATCCTCCTACATGAGCCCAAAAAGCAACTCCGCCATTTCCAGAACCGGCTGAAGATCCGCTAATTAACTGCAGGATAAACCAATAACCAAGCATGAATATAGCGGGAACAACAATTTTTACAAAAAAGACAAACACATGGACAGGTGCTTTAGGGAAAAGCAGTGCATATCCACCCATTACTCCGCCGATAGCGCCTGATGCACCAACCATTGGGGCTGTGCTGTAAGGATCTGCTATCATCTGAGCCAACGCTGCTGCTAATCCGCAAAGTATGTAGAAGACAACGAAACGAAATGGTCCCATAATATCTTCTACATTGTCTCCGAAGATATACAGGAACCACATATTCCCAAGAATATGCATCCATCCGCCGTGCATAAACATTGATGTGATGAGTGTTAGAGGAGATCGGCTGCTTTCTGTAATGTAAACAAGTCCATCTCCAACAGGTATTTTAACTCCTGCGGGTACTGTGGAGAGTATTTCTCCCGGTATAAGACCCCAGTTGAATATTGATTCAATGAATGACTGACCTGATCCTCCACTTTGAATGAGAATCCATGATAATATATTGCCCGCGATTATCAGAAATGTGGCTAACGATTTATTTACTGTTGGATTTTCATCTCTTAAAGGAAACATTTATTTATCTAAAATCCTCGGATAAAGTATCTGTTTTTCTTTTTTTCGAATTGCAACGATAGCTTTTGCCGCACCGTCCGGTATTATGGGTTCAAGTAGTTCTGTTGCAGTTATTAAAAGATATGATACATTGTTTAAAATAACATGACTTTCTTTTAATTCTTTTTTCCAAGGTTCCTGTTCATGAATATACTGATTACCATAAGATATTAAATTCAATATCCTCTCTACAGCTTCATAAATTTCAAATGATTCGTATAATGCTTCAACCTCTTTCTTTACAGAGGATATATGTTCCTTAAATGGCGTTTCAACTGCGTTTATATCCAAAATATCAATATTTTTAATGTTACCAAGATGTATAAGACGATTTAATAGATTTCCATAGTTGTTTGCCAAATGAGAGTTATACGCAAGAATAAGGTCAGACTCATTATAACTGCAATCATTATAGGTGCGGAGCACTCCAAGCATATAAAATCGAATGACATCTGAACCATATTTTTCATACTGATCGAGCGGAGCAATAACATTTCCCATTGATTTGGACATTTTTTGACCGCCGGCACTGAATATCATGCCATGCACGAGTATTTTTTTTGTAAAGTCGAGATCAAGTGCTGCAAGCATACCCTGCCAAATAGCCCCTTGAAACCTCAAATTATCTGGTCCGCAAAGCTGAACACCCGGCCAATAAGATTTAAATTTCTCTTCATCTTTTCCATAGCCTATTGTTCGTATGTAATTTATTAATGCATCAAACCAGACATACATCGTATGCTCCGGATCGTGCGGTACTTCCACACCCCAGGGAAGAGTATTCCGATTTCTTGATATGCTTATATCTTCAATGTTTTTTACAAAATTTATGAGTTCGTTTCTTTTTGATTTAGGCTGAATAAATTCAGAATTTGATTCAATATACTCGCATATTTTAGTTGAATATTTTGAGAGTTTAAAAAAGTAGTTTTCTTCGGATTGTTTAATTGGTAAAGAATTATGGTCTGGACATTTTCCATCAACAAGATCTTTTTCTAATAAAAATGCTTCGCATCCGACACAATAATTACCTTCATAATGCTTTTTATAAATATCACCCTTTTTATAGAGATAGTTCCAAACTATTTTAGATGCTTCGTGGTGATCTTCCAAAGAGGTACGATAAAAATTGTCGTAAGAAATTCTGAATTTTGTACAGAAGTCCAACCATTTTGGAATTAACTCATCTAAAAATGTTTTTGGAGATTTCCCCTCTTTGGTTGCCGTTGAAAATACTTTTAAACCATGTTCATCAACGCCAACATTGAAAAGAACATTCTCTTTACCGAGCTTTTTTCTGAAGTATCTTGCGTAGGCATCTGCCTGAATGAATTCTATTGCGTGACCGACATGTGGCACTGAATTGGCGTAGGGAAGAGTTGTTGTAAGATAAAGCTTATTGAATTTATGACCCCTTTAGTTAAAGTTCATTGTATTATACATATTCTTACTCTATATGTCAATATTAAATATCTCCCTCAATAAATAATGAACATCTTTTTCATTAACAGATCTTGGGTTTGATGCTGTAGAACCGCTTTTAAGAGTTTCCTGAACGATTTGATCCACATTTGTAATTTTTAAACCTGCCAATGGAGAGTTAAAGTTAAGCGTTTTCAACAATTCTGAAATTTTCTCTTCAAAATCTCCTCCTACAGTTTTTGAGAGGACATCATATTTACCACCCAAAACCTCTCTGTTGAATCGGATTGAAGGTATGAGGGATAATGCACATAAAGCTCCATGAGGCAGATTGTAAATAGCCCCCAGTGGATGAACGATACCATGGATTACACCTAATCTCGCATTCGCCAATGCAACACCTGCCAGAAAAGAGCCTTCCAGCAGCTCTTCGTTTGCTTTGGCATTTTGATTGAGAAAAGCATCAGACAGATTTACAAATATCTTCTTCAGAGCTGATAGAGATATCTCCTCGGTTATCTTTGTAGCGCCTTTTGAAATGTATGATTCGTATGCCTGAACCAGCGCATCGAGACCTGAATCTCTGACAACAGCTACTGGTGATCCACTCATTAGTTCTGCATCGAGAATTACAAGTTTTGCCATCCAGCTCATGTCGCGGATTGAGAGTTTTAGTGTTTTTGCTTTATCAATTATTACCGCATTCGGTGTAGCCTCAGCACCTGATCCGGCTGTTGTCGGCACTGCAATGAATGGAATTCCTGCTTCTTTAAGTTTACCGCCTGCCTGGTAGTATTCCGGGGATTCCGATGCATTAAATAGACCCGCTGCTGCTTTCGCCAAATCCATTACACTGCCGCCGCCTATTCCAGCTATCCAGTCAGCTTTCTGTTCTCTTGCGAAGGAGATGAGTTCAGCAACCTCTTTAGTTGTTGGTTCTGAACCAGTATGAAGAAATTTTGCCAACCCCTGTTTATAAAAAGATGCCAGCAGTTCAATTCTTGATTTTAATGCTTTACCATAAACAATTATACCATTTTTCCCATAAATCGCTGATTCTGATTTGAGATTATTTATAGATCCTTTAGCAATTATAATTCGTTCAGGTTGTAAAAGATCTATGGGCAGCTTCATTTTATCATTCTTTATTTAATAGTAAGTATAAGTGATTCTGCTAAATGATCAGGATAGTAGGACTCTTTTGCCTGTCGTATTCCTGGATCACCTAAATCCTCTTCGCGGTTTATATATGTATAACCCTCTTCAGCGACGATTTTAGCTGCTTCCTGATTGACAATTTGATGCAGTCCTTTATATGCATATTGTGCATGTTCAAAGTGGATGACAACAGTATCGGAAGTCTGCTGACAGAACATTGAAAAAGCCACCGCTCTATTATCTATTCGAACTAAAATCCCCCGGAGAAGCCCCTCACCAAAATTGTTTACTGCACTTTTTATTGCTGCTGCATCTTTACCTATATGGCTTTCCGGTATAAGCGAGAGACATTCACTGATATTGATCATATTCAACGGTTCAGTAGTCCATGAATAGCTCTTTACAGCCTGAGCTATTAGATTTCTTTTTTTTGCATAGCGACGTCCCGAAAGTGATGCCAAATCTGATGCCTTATAGATGTAATTAGCATTATTTCTATCTGTTGTGATTGTGAATTGAGCTGCAAATTCAGGATTCTGTTCCAAAAAAGCGGGTTCAACACCTACTATTCTCATTTGATACTTTGCTGAATGCATGGTGTCAATTATAAAATCTTTTACTTCGCTGTTAAGCACGCCAAGAGGCTGAAGAAGATGCATTTCACCTCGATTTGTTTCATCTGTGTAGTTTATTATGAGCGATTCTGAGGAAGGAAAATGCCACCGATATTTGAAAACCGGATCCCATGCTGTTAAGCAGCCCAGTGTATAGCCCGACAAAGAATGAGGGTGTTTAACCAAAAATTGATGGAGTCGTGGCCAATGGTTTTTTTCTAAGGGGAGAAAAGGGGTCGCAGATTTACATTTTCCGCATAGCCACATAGTTTTTCATCTCCTTGAAACCGATATTTTCATAAAACGGCTTTGTTCCCGGTTCGGCAATCAAACCTAGCCATTCTATTCCGTTTTCTTCAGCAATTTGTATAAGTCTTAATATAAGCTCACGTCCTATACCTAATTTACGAAAATTCTTCCTAACAGTCACATCCTGAATGTAGCCATCGCTAACTCCGTCGCTTATAAGGCGACCCATTCCGACGATTTCATTATTGTGTTCGGCAACCATAAAACAGAAGCTGCCCTGAATCATCTTAGGGATGATCTCACGTGATTTCTCACACTCCGACCACCACTCTGCATCCTGATAGAGTGAGACTATTGCCTCAACAGGAACAGATTTAA
Organism: Fibrobacterota bacterium; assembly: GCA_016788315.1. Lineage (GTDB taxonomy): Bacteria > Fibrobacterota > OXYB2-FULL-49-7 > OXYB2-FULL-49-7 > JAEUSG01 > JAEUSG01. The sequence goes on from JAEUSG010000832.1 coordinate 11,893, forward strand.
CGATCCTGTATGAAATGTTGTTCATTTCATAAATATAATCAATTTTACTCTTTAGAAATTCATCGAAGCAAGGTAATCTTCTTTGTCAATCTTTTATAACCTTGTTTTATTTGAACAACATAAAGACCGCTGGGATAGCCTATGCCGCTCCATTTGGTCTTATAATTATCTCTTTTTGTCAGTATCGAATAATATATTATCACTCCTCTGCAATCCGTTATAGTTAGATAACAGGGTTCTAGACTGTTCTCAACATTATCATATTGCAAACTAATCTCAGGATTAAATGGGTTAGGGTTAGCGCTTATTGAATTTATTTCTACCCCTTTTATTCTGTTTTCTGCGTTTACATTTTGAGGCTTAGGTAGCGGCTTTTTATCAAACGCAACTGAATCAATATTTACTCCATCTTTTGTTATAACAACTAAATATGCAATTGGTCCATATAGATTAAGAATTAAACCCTGTTCACCGCGCACAGATAGTGTATCAGTTTTAAAACCAATTCTGGCACTGTTAATTCCTGTGTATTTAAATAGTGTGTCGCTACCAAAACGGACATATCCGGATCGATTGTTAAGAGGATGTCCCACTGCCATCTTCACTATATAATCCCCATCATTACACTTGATTTTATACGTTCCTTCTACAAGTGTATCATTCATGCTTGAACTGTTCTTTGATGCCCACAAACAGCTGGAAGTTAAAAATAATGAGTCATAAAATTTAATGTTGTCACTTGCTGTTAAACCGCGTACGGCAGGAACATTCACCCATCCATATCCCTGACTGTCTGTATATGGGCGTCCTTTTTCTACATTCCAAAATCCATTGTACACGGTGTCTGTCGTTTGAAAATTAATCCTCTTTAACAGTGAAAGATTCTGCAAAAGGGTAAATCGCACTGTATCAACTAGCCCCTCTTTTTCAATTGCGATAAATGTATTTCCTCCTGATGCGCTCTTTTTTTGTATTCGTCCCAGAATAACATCAAAGGCGTCCGGCATCCCGCTATACCAGTTAGCGACAGCGGTAAAATCTATCTGAATCTGCTGTCCCTGATGCCAGGAATAGCCAACTGCACGGAAGGAATATCCGTCCGAAATATATCCGCTTGTATGATGAGGTGTGATTCTTATAGAATCAAATACTGCACTTGTCGGTGTTACTGTGAGATAAAGGGTGTCCTTGAGATTATAATATTCAGCCTCTACCCGCGCCGCACCTGGTTTTATTGTTGTAAGCACCCCCAATGGATTTATTGTCGCAATTGTTGGTGTTAGAGAACGAAATATTACCTCTTTCAAAGGAGAACTTACAGAGTCATTTGAAAATTTGGCATACGCAGTCTGTAATCGTGTAAGATAACACTCCATCGTGTCAATTTTCCTCGGGAAAACTATTGCTGACGGAGAAATAGGTTTTGTCCATGGCAGAATGAACGGTTTGAGTGTATCCAGTAAACATGCTTTCCAGGCGGCACACTGGAGAGCTCTGAGTGTTGCAATATCTAGATTGTAAAGATTTGGTAATCCGACTGGGTTAATTCCTGTGATAGCAGAAAAAACAGTTGCACCATGAATATATCCCCCTGTTGGGTTAGAATGCACATAATCATTATAGAGAAGATATTCGGGGTGATATCTCCTGATTTCCCCATGAGCAAAGCCTACAGGAAGAACATCACAATTTTTTTCTGTCGCAATATCCAGATAAACCTTATTGATTCTATCCTGCATTGTAAATTTCCAGACAGAAAGAGTGGAATCATAAACAGGCCCCTC
>JAEUSG010000614.1 GCA_016788315.1 Fibrobacterota bacterium
AGCTTTAGTAATAATACTTTCCATTAATTTCGTTGAACCGACAGTGTCATATTCCCGAAAAGCGTTATAATATAGTTGTCTATCTGTAAACTTTATGTTGATTGGAACATATCCTTCACGTATAAGCAGATAATTATTAAGCACTCTGCCAATTCGTCCGTTTCCGTCGACAAATGGATGTATGTTCTCAAAGGTTAAATGGAACTTTGCTATACGTTTAACAACATTATTGTCGGCCTTTGAATTGTATTCAATGAACATTTTTTCAATTTGTGTATTGATTTCTTCCGGATTTACTGCAATGTGACTTCCAACGCGAACCCATTCACCCTTAATTCTGTATCTGCCGGCAACATCATCACGAATATTTGATAAAAGCATTTTGTGAAGAAGAAGAATCAATTCTGAATTCAGCTCCTTTTCTTTCGCTTTAGCACCAATATACGAAACTACTCTTGAAAGGTTTTTTGCTTCGAAGAGCTCTCTTTCGGTTATGTAACGATCCAGATCTATCTTTAGTAGAACCTTTTCCGTTTCCTCAAGAGTTAATGTTGAGTTTTCAATAGCATTCGAATTATATACCTGTTCTGCAACTTCAGATTCAGAAATAAGCGATAAAAGTGCATCCTTACCGGAAGCAACTGTATAAAAACGTTCCCGTAATTTCGGGATTCTTAAAATTACTGCACTTTGCATTGGCATTTCACAAACATAGTCTATTTACGAAATAAAGTCAATAATCGTGAACACAGCATCATTATTAACATATATTCACGATTTAATTAGATAATCCGTGAACAAATGCAGTAAACTATCTCTTTTTTCTCTTTATGATCTGACGTTTAATTTTTGCATACGCCAAAACCACAATTATGGTAGTGATATATGTTTTAAGAAGGAGCCAACCTGCCCCGCTCCAATCCATTTTGAAGAGCGCTTTCTGATAGTAGACAAACTCCCACTTGGCGTGAAACCAGTAACCGATCATTGTATAACTGCCCAAAATAAGCAGAGGTCCAAATCCGATTTTTTTCTGAAAATGGTACGACACCCAAAGACCAATAAGAAGAAGCACAAGCCCTTTCATAAAGTAGGCTATCCGCTCTATCTTCAACTGATCAAAAGGTGAAACGAGGGCAAACAATTGAAAAAAAATGGCAGCAGCTATCGGGTATAAAGCAAGTTTTGACAAACCTAGAAAAGGTCTATCGAATTCACGTTTTGTTAAAATCTCTCCGGCTGCGCTTCCGAAAACTGCGAGACCCATATAAGGAAACAGAGTAAAATAGGCATTAGGCGAAACCCCCTGCAGATACCAAAGAATCTGATCAGGAAACCACGCAGGAAAGTGCAGCCAGAAAACAAATGGTTCAACTGCAACAGCGGCAATAGCAGCTAAAGGCCAGAAGGTATTTGACAACCCTAACCTTTTACGCAGAAAGTCCAACAATGCTATACCGGCAAGGGAAACTGCAATAATGTTAAGAACGTCAACCAACCATATATTTATGTACTTCCAAGGTACGCCGAAAATTAGATCAATCGCTTTATATAGATATGCGAAAATGAGAAGTTGTAAACTACGTTTAAAAAAAGATAAAAGAACGCCTTTGTCGCTAAGCCCCTTTCGCAGTTTCGCATCACGTGCCATAATGTAAGAGACGCCGACAAGAAAGAAGAATACTGCACCTGGAATTCTTGTTGCATAGTTTTTCAGTAAGAGCGGAGTGCCTGTCCAGAGTGATGGTTCTATCCATGCTTTGAAGCCGTGCGTTGACACCATGAGAAGGAGCGCCAATGCACGGAAGCCGTCTACAAAATGGAGACGCCTGCTGTCATTAATCTCTTTTTCCGGCAGCAGGAAAAAATTCCTAATAGCCGCTTTTAACGATTGCATCTGCAAAGAGTAAATCCTCTTTTGTTGTTATTTTAATATTATTGTAACTGCCGGTAACAACATTGACTTTAAGCCCCATAGCTTCAGCGACCATACATTCATCTGTTCCATTGATGTTGTTGTCTGCTGCATATTTGAAAAGCCTATCCAAAACACCGCGGCTGAATCCCTGCGGTGTCAGAGTATGCCAAAGTTTTTTTCTGTCCGGTGTTGAGGAAATGGTTTTACCATCTTCAACTATCTTTATCGTATCCTTAACAGGTACTGCTACCGTACATGCATCACATTCCGATAGTTCACTAACGACAGCATCAATATCGCTGTGACGGACAAATGGTCTTACAGCATCATGTACAAGAATGATGCCGGACTGCAAAGAAAGCTCTTTGAAGCCATTTTCGACAGAATTGATCCGCTCTTTACCACCGCTGGTAACACCTTTAACTTTATCAAACAGTGGTTTAAGCCTGACAGATTCTGCCAACACATCGTGAGAAGGAACGACTATGACAATTTCTTTAACCGCGGGATGAGAATTGAATACTTCTATAGTTCTGTCTATAACCGGTTTACCATTCAGGAGCAGATACTGTTTAGCCACATCAGTACCCATCCGTTTTCCGGATCCGCCTGCTGGAATAATTACAGAAATTGAGTTATTCAGCCACACAAATAAAACATTTAAGGTACTCTGTTTCCGGTACTGCAGGGTGGACCGCATGGTCAGGCGCAGCACCGCGCTCCTCTAATATCCTTAATATACAGTTTTCACGTACAGCTGCATCACGAATTGCTGCGCGGAACAGATCAGGAGTAACTCGACCGGAGCAGCTGCATGTAACAAGTATACCGCCAGGTTCAAGCAGTGAAAGAGCAAGACCATTAAGTCCGGCATAGCCCTTTAAGGCCTGATCTACCCCACGTCCTGATTGCGCAAATCTTGGCGGATCTAGTACAATCAGTCCAAATCGTTCATTTTTAGCCTTATACTCTTCAAGCACTTTAAAAGCATCTCCCTTTACAAAGGAGGCAGAGAGCGAATTCCTTTTCACATTCTCGGAAGCAAGGTCAAGAGCAGCCTGCGATGCATCAACAGCTGTACAGGTGGATGCGCCTCCTTTGAGCAGATTCATGGTAAACCCGCCGGAGTAACAGCAGACATCAAGCGCTTTACGTCCCGCTGCAAAGTCACGTACTCGAAACCTGTTCTCCCGCTGATCAAGATAAAAACCCGTTTTATGACCTTCACGTAAGTTTAAAGCATATTGTAAATCGTGCTCTTTTATCGTTAAATTACCCTCGGGTAATGTTCCATATAGAACGGAATCACGTATTTCCAGTCCTTCCTGATCTTTTATTCCCTTCTCTGTCCGAAGTGTCACGGAAAGAGGATTGAGAGTCTGCACCAATGCATTGAGTATGGTCTCTTTTTTCTGATAAAGAGCGTAGCTGGTAATTTGAATGGAAATATGTCTGCCGTATGTATCGACTGTTAATCCAGTCAGCAGATCTGTTTCTGAAAAGATCAACCTGCAGCCTTCATTTTCCCAATCTCTCTTTAAAATCGATTTTCTTATGCTGACTGCATTTGCAATGCGTGAAGCAAATAATTTTTCGGAAAGAAGTTCTCCCTCTTTCCATGAATAAATCCGGACTCTTATCTGACTCTTTGAATTGTATAGGCCATAGCCTATGAACCCGCCCCTTGCATCACGCAGTTCGACAGAATCACCATCGGTTAATCCTTTGGGCTCATTGGCTAATGCCCCCGAAAAAACCCAGGGATGCCCAGCTTTGAATGGAGTTTCGCGACCTCCCCTGACACTAAGGACAGGGTAAGCGGAACTCTCACTTTTCAAGAACTCGAACCTTTATTACACCGTCAATCTTTTTCAGTTTTGCAACTATTTCTGGTGTTACAGTTCCGGTTACATCAACGAGGTTGTAAGCTACTTCACCCCGGCTTTTGTTGATCATCTCCAATATATTGAGTTTTGCATCAGCAAGCACAGTCGAGAACTGACCAACCATATTTGGAACATTTCTATTAACAATTGTTATACGTGCATCACCCTGTCGTTCAATTGATGTATTAGGGAAATTTACAGAGTTTAATATGTTTCCATTCTCCATAAAATCCTTCACCTGATCTGCAACCATTACAGCACAGTTATCTTCAGCTTCAGGTGTTGAAGCACCAAGGTGCGGGAGGCATATTGTATTTGGAGCATCAAGAAGAGCATCACTTGCGAAATCTGTAATGTATGCGCCGATTTGACCGTTCTTAAGAGCTTCTATAACATCCTTCTCAACAATAAGACCGCCGCGCGACATATTTATTATGCGTACCCCTTTTTTCATGCGGGCAATCTTCTCTGCGTTGATAAAACCTTTTGTCTGTTCAGTCTGAGGAACATGCAGAGTAATGTAGTCGGAAGTTGCGATAAGGCGGTCGAGACCTTTAGCTTTCTTAACTTCATGAGAAAGATTCCAGGCATGCTCAACGGAAATGAACGGGTCGTGTCCTTCAACTTCCATTCCAAGTGCAACAGCGCTGTTGGCAACCATAACACCAATTGCGCCAAGCCCCATAACTCCAAGTTTTTTACCCATTATTTCAGGACCTGTAAACTGTCCCTTATTCTTTTCTACCAGATTTGTAAATTCAGCACCCTTGCCTTTAAGTGTTTTGACAAATTCTATTCCGGGAATAACACGGCGGGAGCCAATAAGCAGTGAGAGAATTGCAAGTTCTTTAACGGCGTTAGCGTTTGCTCCGGGAGTATTAAAAACAACTATTCCCTGACTTGTACACTTGTCAACAGGAATGTTATTTACTCCGGCGCCGGCGCGTCCGATTGCTAGAAGATTATCCTGAAAGGCCATCTGAAGCATATCTGCACTTCTTACAAGAATTGCATCGGGACTAGAAAGTTCTGAAGCCGTTTCATAATTATCCCTCGGCAGCCTGTCAAGTCCTATCGCTGCTATTTTATTGAGTGTCTGTATTTTAAACATTTTTCTGTTCCCTTTCTTCTTATTGAATATCACCTGTCTGAGCCTTACGCAATCTGCCCCAGCGCCCCTTGTGAACGTACTGGACTGAAATACGGCCGGCATCTTCGTGATATGCGTTGTTATCTGTTAAACTCTGTTCAAAGCGCCTGAAACCCTCTACTGCAAAATTGACATAGCCGTATTGTCCGGGAGTAGGAAGCGAGAATCCAAGTGCGAGTCCCGCTTCGGACGCTTCTGTGAATGCTCCTATCTTGTGATAGAAGGCACCGAAGCGTATTGGAATATTGCGAAGGTAATTAATATAATCGCGCGAGTCAGAAAATCTGAATTCAGCGCCCGCTCCAGCGTAATACTCAAGCGATTCGTCCTTGCCATTGTGCAGAACGGCCTCTCCATCAAAGGTAAGAGAAAGCCTCGTTTTAGGTGCGAATGCCAAACCAAATCTTATTGATGCAGGTACCGCGTCACTTGTGAAATCTTCAGTCTGTGTAACTACTGTTGAATCGTCGTATGTTGTTGACCAATACTGAATGGTCTGCCGTGTTGCGTTCACTGTAAGTGCGCCCGCAGGAATTTTAGCAGAAAGAGCAAGAGAGAGAGAGCCGGTCCTGTAACTTAGTCCGCCTGAAACAAGAAAACCGGAATACTCCGCCTTCTGTAATCTTGACGGATACAGAATAGGATTGGAATCGGGCAAATCTTTAACAAAACGACCCGATGTTACTTTACCATGAATTGAACCAAGCTCTACGCCGTAAAAAAGCTTTTTCTTGTAGTGACCTGCATAGCCAAGTCTTCCGCTCCAAAGACCACCGCTCCCTATTCTGCTGATTTTGTAGCCTGAATCAGTAAAACTGACATTACTATTACTGCGGAATTCGCGGACAATGGAGCCGGAAACTACACCGTATCTTCCTAGAGGAACAATCATTTCAACATTTGGAAAGTCATTGCCGAAGTTAAAAGATCTTGCACCATTTTCAACAGATCTGACAATTTCCGGTGAATAGGTGGATGACAGCACAGTAAAGTCGACAAGGGCAAAAGAGGAGGGGTTGCTGTGAGAATAATTTATACTGTCGAAAAGAGCGCTTCCTGATCTGCCCATACCTGCTTCACGAACAGAGTTACTTCCCTCTCTCAAGCCAGGAGATGCTGAGAAAACATCTCCAGATATGGAAAAGGCTGAATAGGCGGATGAAATTGCTGCAATAGACAAAAGCAGAAGCATTATTAACCTTTTCATTTATCTCTTCTCGTAGGTGAAATCAACTGCCACTTTTTTACGGAAAACCACCCGTGCCATTCTATCAAGATTACTTCTTTCCATCCTGTCAGCAGCGGAGACTGTGAAGCGGAGGGTTTTAGCTAGTCTGAAAGCAGGATCGGTAAGTGATACAACATGTTTATTGATACTTATTTCAAAAGAGGTATCCTTCCAAGGTTCAAAAGCGCTGTACTTTGCTACGGTATCGGAAATTGCGTATAGACCGCTCCCCTTTACAGTAATTTTGTTTCCAGCGGAATCGAGAAGGTGGCAGGCGACAAGAAAATCAAGCGATTGCTTAGCTTCAGAGATTGAAGAGTCATATCCTGCAACTGTAAAGAAGCGGGCATTGCCGTTAAGCATGACAACAGTATCCAAACCAATACCTTTGAATAGAGAATCCAGAGAAATGTCGAATTGTGCTTTATAGCGACCGAAATCACTTAAACTTCCGTTTTTCGCTTTCATAACCTCATACGTTGAAACCGATGGAAGTGTGTTCAATAATGTCGAGTGCTTGGATTCTGTTAATGCCGCTGTTTTCATTATTCTGGCAGAGATAATGAAAGAATCACGTACAATCTCACCATATTCAGAATCTAATGAACCAGGAGTGACAACTCTGGTCCTCTTGATGCTCTTGCCGTAGTAACGTAAAACCGGGGGCTTAGAAGGGTTCAATGAAAGAAGCATACCTGCTGAATTCTGAAGGATGGCAAGAGGAACACTTACCGAATCAGTTGTCCGGTTGCATAACATGCTATCTACAATATACTTATATGCGCTGTCTTTTCTACGAATAGACAGTGAAATGAATCCGCTGTCGGCAGGAGCTACAATCCCAGCCTGTGTAAGATTATATGAGCCAAGACTAATTGGTTCTCCGCTGATGCCTGAACCGTTTCTACGGTATGAAAGCAGTTGAACACTGTTTTTACCTACTGTATCCCTTGAAGGCTCACTACCGTTAACCACGTAAAAATCGATTTTTACGGAGTCGATGCCATATGCCTCGCGCATTTCGTCGGTAGCAAAACGGCCATTAAGACTGTCGAGAGCGGGAGGTACTGCATCTGCTTTAAAACCCAAAAAGGCGTAAAAGGTGTCATTGTCAAAGACGCCTGTTCTACACACCCCTTTGCTGTTCCATCTAGCTGTATCCAATACGCTCAAAGCTGTATCAAGAACGGCTTGCGGAAGATTGTCGGAGTAAACTGTGTAATTTTGTCGTGGTTCATCATTAGCACTTGCAAACTTAGATCCGGTCAAATTCTCCTCATCGAAGATTGTGCATCCGGATATAAGCGTAAGAAGCGCTAGAATTGGTAGTTTTGTTATTTTCATTAAGCAACATAAGATAATATTCTTGTCATCAACCTTTCCACTCACTTCGACCAAATATCATATTTTATATTCATTTGGATACAAAATTGAATCAATAGAAAAATGGAGGCAAAAGATGAGTGCACCTGTAATAAACGAGTGCGAAGCAAAAATGAAAAAATGCGTCGAATCAACAAAAAATGAATTAGGTACTCAGAGAACCGGACGTGCAAATCCCGCTATTCTCGATGGAATCAGAGTGGATTTCTACGGTTCAATGTCACCGCTAAACCAGGTAGCAAACATATCTGTACCGGAACCGCGCTGTATTGTGGTTCATCCCTGGGATAAAACAATGTGCGCCCCTATCGAAAAGGCCATTCTTGAGGCAAATATCGGCTTAACACCTCAAAACAACGGAAATCTTGTCCGTCTGCCAATTCCGGAACTTTCCGAAGAGCGCCGCAAGGAAATTGTAAAAAACTGCAAAAAAATTGCTGAAGATGGAAAAGTTGCAGTTCGAAATGTCAGACGTGACTCAAATGAGCATATTAAGAAAGAAGAAAAGGATAAAAAAATCACCGAAGACGACAGCAAAAAGGATCAGGAAAAGATCCAGAAACTGACCGACAGTTATGTCAAAATGATAGATGACATTCTTGCGGCTAAAGAGAAAGAGATCATGCAGGTCTGATAAAAAATCAATGACAGAAACAATACAGCTAGACAAAACAAGAATACCTGAACACATTGCCATCATAATGGACGGCAATGGACGATGGGCCAAGCTGCGCGGATTTTTAAGAACACTCGGTCACAGGGCGGGAACCGATTCCACGCGCCGTACAGTTAAAGCGTGCGGAGAGCTTGGAGTAAAGGTTCTTACTATATATGTATTCTCGTGGGAAAACTGGAAACGGCCCTCGCTTGAGGTGTCCGCCCTGATGCACCTTTTAATCGAGATGGTATATAAGGAAATAGACGATCTCAACAAGAACAATGTCCGCCTCAAAGCAATAGGCGATCTCTCGCTTCTTCCGCCTAAAACAATGGAAGCCCTTGAATTCGGGATGAGATCAACAGCAAACAACACAGGTCTCATACTGAACCTTGCGATTAGCTACAGCGGTCGAACCGAAATTATCAACGCTGTCAAACTCGCTGCCAAGGATTTGAATAACGGTGTATTAAAGGAGAGTGATCTCACTGAAGAGAAATTCTCCGCATACCTTTATACAAAGGGGCTGCCCGATCCCGATCTCCTTATCAGAACCGGCGGTGACATGCGTATCTCAAATTTTCTGCTCTGGCAATTGGCTTACACTGAACTCTATGTTACAGATACACTATGGCCCGATTTTGAGAAAAAACATCTTGAAGAGGCAATCGCTGCTTACCAGGGCAGAGAGCGCCGATTCGGCAAGGTACAGGAATCGTGAAACCTGAACTTCTGCTCAGAACTCTTTTTGCAGTATTTGCTATTCCAATAACACTGTTTATTGTTTCTAATGGCGGTCCCGTTCTGCAGATCTTTCTCTTGCTCTTTCTTGCAGGAGCAGGTGTTGAGTATTACAACATGCTCAAGCACAAAGAAATAAAGATCTTTCTGCCCTCAATGTTTATGGGCATTTTGGCATTTGCGCTGACATTCGGCGGTTTATTCGGAGCGCTTGATAAAGATATCGCAGAAATATTTTTCGGCGTTCTGTTTCTTACAACCTTCTTCATAATCGCATACGAAGTTTACGTTGCAGATCCCGACAGTATCTTTCAAAGAGCGGGCGCAACTGCTCTAGGAATACTCTACATCGGCGGCCTTGGCACTTTCATGATGTTAATACCTGGTTTGCCGCATCCGGAAAAATTCCTGGGTAAACTTCAAATGCACGGCTCTCCATTGATTCTGCTTCTGCTGGCAATATGGAGCAGTGATTCTCTTGCCTATTTCATGGGCAAATATTTCGGCAAAAAACTCCTTCTTCCTAAAGCAAGTCCTAAAAAGACACTTATGGGACTTTGGGGTTCAATGCTCGGAGGCGCCTTCGGCATGATAATCGGTCGCTCATTTCTGAATTTCTATAATCTGGATCCTCTATGGGCTGTTGTTATCGGCCTTATGCTCGGATTCTTCGGACAGGTAGGCGACCTTTTTGAATCACTTCTTAAACGGTCGTGCGGTGTTAAAGATTCATCGAAAATATTTCCCGGCCACGGCGGAATTCTTGATCGTATTGATGCACTCCTCTTTTGCGCTCCAATTTACTATTATATGATGAGGCTTTGTACCTAACTAAACCTCACACTATAATTATGAAGAAGATTACCATCCTCGGTTCAACAGGCTCAATTGGAGTAAACAGTCTCGCTGTAGTGAAAGAACACAGCAGTAAACTTAAAGTCTCCGGATTATCCGCCAGATCAAACCTTAAAGTATTCCAGAAACAGCTAGATGAATTTAAGCCTGCGCACGCCTCTCTCTCAAACGAGTCTGACTGGACAAAACTAAAATACAGCCCTAAGATGGTCAGAATGTCCGGAGAGGAGGGGCTCACCGCTCTGGCATCCGGACGATACGATATCATCATAAACGCAATAGTCGGAGCGGCTGGCATAATTCCTACTGTAAAGGCCTCTGAAACCGGAAAGAGAATTGCTCTTGCAAACAAGGAAAGCCTCGTAGCTGCAGGCGAACTCATTAATCGCAACTTGAAAAAGCATGGCGGAGAGATAATTCCTGTTGATTCTGAACACTCTGCTATTTTCCAGTGTCTTCGCGGATCAAAACCTGAGGAGATCGAAAAAATAATCATCACAGCGTCCGGTGGTCCCTTCAGAGGAACACCTGCTTCCCTTCTGAAAAAGGTATCCGTTAAAGAGGCGCTAAGACATCCGACCTGGAGCATGGGTTCAAAAATTACAATAGACTCGGCAACCCTTATGAATAAGGGGCTTGAAGTCATTGAAGCCCATTTTCTTTTTAATATTCCATTTGAAAAGATTGATGTTGTAGTCCATCCTCAGTCGATAATTCACTCCATGGTTCAGTTTGTTGACGGATCGGTTATTGCACATCTTGGACACCCCGACATGAAGGTTCCAATTCAGTATGCACTCACCCATCCTGCCAAATGGCCTCTTCCCGGAAGAAGAATAAATTTTGCCGAACTGGGCAGACTTGATTTTGAAAAGCCGGACACCGGCCGTTTCCCATCCCTTGCTCTGGCATATGCCGCCGGAAAAACAGGCGGAACAATGCCGGCTGTGATGAACGCGGCAAATGAAATTGCTGTTGAAGCATTCTTACATGGTAAAATCGGCTTTATGGAGATCCCGAAGCTTATCGAAAAGGCAATGAAACGCCATGCTATCTGCAAAACATATACACTCGAAACTCTTATAGCTACTGACAAAGAGACAAGAAGGGCGGTTTCTGAATGGGTCTCTTAACAGGACTGATAATTCTGAGCATACTTGTAGTGGTCCACGAAGCTGGCCATTTCCTTATAGCCCGCCTTTTCGGAGTTCGGGTACTGGCATTCTCTGTAGGTTTCGGCCCAGTTCTTCTTAAGAAGACAATTGGCGAAACCGAATACAGACTTTCTGCAGTTCCTTTCGGCGGATATGTTAAAATGAAAGGGCAGGAGGATCTCGGTCTGCCCGATTCACCGGAAGCGGATCAGGATGATTTTAGAAACAAAAGCATTCCTAAAAGAATGGCAATCGCTTTTGCCGGTCCTCTTTTCAATTTTGTATTCGCTATTATCATTCTTGTAGGTCTCTTTATGTACGGCCTTAAGGAACCGGTCTTTCACCCGCCTGTTGTTGGTACGGTATCAGATACCAGTGCAGGAGCAGCAGCCGGAGTCTTAACCGGCGATACAATAATATCATTAAATGGCAAAAATGTTGATGCCTGGGAAAATTTCCTTACAGAAGCAATCCTGAACCCGGAACACCCGATGCCGTTGGTTGTAGGACGAGTTGATGGCAGAAAAACACTTACACTCACACCCGTTGCCGTTGGACGGGAACGAATGGGCATAACAGGAATTTATCAGGCCGAATCGCCTGAGAAGGATCCTCCTGTTGTAGGTGATGTATTTAAAGGGACTCCGGCGGAAAAGGCGGGAATTAAAAAAGGGGATACGATAACAGCAATTAACGATATAGCTGTTCCAACATGGGGTTTTCTTGTTGAAAAGATAAAAGGCGGAGATTCAATAGTTCCGTTAAAGTTGACAATAAGAAGAGCTGCAGGAGACACCGTAACTACTGTAGTCCCTGAATTCAGCAAGGAACGCGGGCAAAAGATGGTGGGTATCCAAAAAGCCGCTCATCTTGAATTCAACCGTTACGCTTTCGGTGACGCCGTTGTTAAGGCGGTAAAAAGAACCGGAAATGATGCCATGCTCATCGGACGCTTCTTAAAATCATTAATTACGGCAAAGGTTTCGGCAAAGGGAATGTCAGGCGCAGTAGGCATAGTCCAAATCTCAGGTGAAGTTGCAAAAGTAGGACTCTCGGCACTGATAATTTTCATGGCAATGATAAGCGTTAACCTTGCCGTTGTGAATCTCTTTCCTTTTCTGATAATAACAGACGGCGGCATGATATTTTTCCTCCTATTGGAGGCAATACGCAAGAAACCTCTTTCTGAAAAGGCTCAGGGAATTATTCAGAGGATTGCATTGGGAATTATTGGAACTTTACTTATTTTTACAACGTGGAACGATCTAATCAGAATTTTCGGAGCATCATAAAATATGGCCGGTAAAGTCGTACTCACAGCGCTGCCTACAACTGTCGAAAAAAGAATAGCCTCTTTTCTGAACGAAAACGGCTTTTCCGTTGAAAAGGTGCGTAACCGTGAAGGATGCCAGGAGGAACTTCTCAACAGCGAAGTTCTGGCAGTAATCATTCATGAATCTCTGCTCCGTTCAGACAGCCGCCTTATTGAGGTCATGAAATTTTATTCCAGCAGTGTCCAGTTTGTTGTATACCTTGATGCCGGATCCAATGGCGAAGGCATTCCTGCAAGGGGCGAAATAATCGGTTATCTGCGCGGACCTGAATTTGAAGATGATCTTCTGGGTGATTATCTCTCTGTTGCTGTCAGGCTTCAGGCACTTGAAAAAAAGATCGAGTCGCTAAATTTTACATTGCAGGACAACCATTCTGTATCATCTGAACTTAACATAAAGAATAAGGTTCTTGAACGGGAACGTAACTTCAACGAATCAATTATCTCATCAATTGCGTACGGATTGATGATTACCGACACTGAAGGCACGGTAATGATGCTCAACGATGCCGGCCGAAAAATTTTTGCAGTAGCTTCACAGGATGTTTATGGTCAGAACTACGAAACGATAGTTGCAGATACTCTTAAAGAGAGCCTTCTTTCAAACGCAACTGCAGCGTTATCAAGCGGCAGCACTAAAGAGGTTGAAGGCTATGCAGTTAGCGATCAGCTTACCATATCTTATTCTATTGCCGTTATACGTGATTCTTTCAGAAATGTAATCGGTCTTCTCTTCCTTGGCCGTGATATTACTGAATGGAACATGATGACCCAGCAGCTTTTCCAGGCTGAAAAGCTTGCGACTATGGGCACCATGCTTTCAGGCATTGCTCATGAACTGCGTAATCCTGTTACAATCATCAATGCACGTGCACAGCGTCTTCTTACAACCGGAGAAACTCTCGACGAGAAGCAGGTAAAAGCTGTAGAGTCTATAGAGCACCAAAGTCGGCGAATGGGCGAGATCGTAAACAACCTTCTTGATTTCTCGCGCCGCAAGGTTACAGGTTATGCTGTTGCAGACATCAATGAAATTATCGAAGCTGCTCTTTCATTCATCGCCCTTGAAGGACGCGATAAGGGAGTTGAGATAGAACGCAATTTCACGCAGGGCTGCATAACAAAATGCGATAAAAATCAGATGGAGCAGGTATTCCTGAATCTCTTCTCCAATGCATGTGATGCGATGCCTAACGGCGGTAAACTGATTATTACTACTGAGATTTCAGCTGATAATATCCGGATAAGCGTAAGAGATACCGGAACAGGAATTCCTGAGGAACTTAAGAAAAAGATATTTGATCCATTTTTTACAACAAAAGATGCCGGCAAGGGAACTGGGCTAGGACTTGCCATTGTTTATAAAATGATACAAATGCACAAGGGACGTCTTGTGGTCAGAAGCACTGTCGGTGAAGGTACAACTTTCATTATACTTTTGCCTTTGAATAATTAATTGTCCGGATAATTGGAGATAAATAATGGCTGTATCAAAAGGTAGAATACTTCTCGTAGATGACGAACCTGATCTTCTTGATGTTCTTGGTGAATTCCTTGAAGATATTGGTTATTCAGTTGCTACTGCCGGAGACGGGCTCGCGGCACTTGAGGTATTAGACAAAGATTCAAACTTTGACCTTCTCCTTTCTGATATTAATATGCCCCGAATGAAGGGTTTTGAACTGCTTGCTGAAGCCCGGAAAAAATATCCTAAACTTAAAAGCGCCCTCATTACTGCATACGACATCAACAGCTACATAGAGCTGGCGCAAAAACATAACATCGGTAACATAATATCAAAGACATCTCCCTTTAATTTTACAGATTTCAGAGCGAATGTTGACGGATGGGTAACCGGCGACATATTCGGGCTTGACAGACACTTCGGATCGGAAGCAGATAAGGGCAGACTTACTCTCACCCACTCCCGGCAGATTGAAGCCGCCATTCAGGAGCTCTTTGCCCTCCATGTCGCGCATCCTAAGGCCGAGCGTGTAAAAACAGCATTACGTGAAATTGTTGTCAACGCTGTTTATTACGGAGCACGGCAGGAGGACGGCGCAAAGAAAGATGACTGGGTTATTGATGTGGAATTGCAGCCGGATGAATATGTCTATATCGACTGGGCCGCAGATAAAGACAAAATCGGAATCGCAATTAATGATCAGAAAGGAAAACTTCGTAAATCGGACGTCCTTTTCTGGCTTGAAAGAAATATTTCAAGAGACCCTGCAACCGGACTTGTTAAAAGCCTCGAAGATGAACATGGTCGTGGACTATTCATAACGAGAGAATTTATCGATTCGCTTATAATCAATATCATTCCTGAAAAGCGTACAGAGGTAATTCTTATTAATTATCTGAAGGATAAATACAAAGGGTTCAAACCTCTCATAATCAACGAGCTATCCTGACAAGTGACTGTAATAGAGATCCTCACCAAAACGTCCGAATACTTTAAATCCAGGGGTGTCGACTCTCCCCGCTTAACATCCGAACTGCTCCTATCCGATCTATTATCCTGTAAACGGCTTGATTTATATCTTAACTACGACAAACCTCTCACCGAAACCGAAACAGATGCATTTCGCGAATATGTGAAACGCAGGGGTGCAAGAGAACCTCTTCAATACATAATCGGCAAAGCCTCATTTATGGACTTCGATGTATCTGTTAGACCAGGATGCCTTATACCACGACCTGAAACTGCAGCAATTCTGGAAACTCTTTCGTCCGAAAAGGAGTTATTCAGCGAACTTGCTCCAAAAACAATCCTTGATATAGGTACAGGGTCAGGAATAATCGCAATAGCAGCCGCTAAACTCTTTCCTGATGCAAAAATTACTGCTATTGACAAATCTGATAAAGCACTTGAGATAGCTAAAGCAAACGGCGCATCGGCAGGGACTTCAAAAATAGAATTCATTCTCTCCGACCTCTTTACTGAACTTGTAAACAGGAAGTTTGATCTGATTCTTTCAAATCCTCCCTATATTCCATCAGCCGAACTGTCCGGACTGCAGAAAGAGGTTTCACTTTACGAACCAGCCATGGCACTGGACGGAGGTATTGACGGACTCGACTTCTACCGTGCAATAATTGGTCAGGCTGCCTCTTTTCTAATGCCGAATGGACGCATCTATTTTGAGCATGGGGACGGACAATCTGATGCCATTGAGAAAATTGCCGCTTACAACAAGTTTAAGACGATTTCGAAAATTAAAGATCTAGCCGGTAAACTACGGGTCATTGTTTTAGAAAAATAAAACGGACTATTAAATGGCTGCTTCATTAGGTGCAGATTACGCAAAAAGACGATTTGCCAACCGTTACGGGAACTACAGGCAGATTTTAAAACTTATTGTAACTCTTATACTTTTTACCTTTGTATCGGCTAAACTATCTTCCTACTTTTTTTCAAACATTTCAGCCAGTGCAGTAATCACAATTCTATTTTACATTTTTTCGGCTGCAGTGCTTTACGCCAAAAGCATCTCTCAAATCCGCAACCCTTCTGAACCGGACTTTTTGTTTCCACTCGGTTTGAATCAGAATTTGCGGCAATCTATAGTACTTCATATTTTCTTTTCTGAAATCAGTTTGTTGTTTTCCTTATCTACCGCTGCATTAATAATTCTCTTTATTTTTTTTGGAACTGATATTAAAACATCTCTATTCTGTGTAATAGCTGCTCTCTCATTTTCGACGATAATACTCCTTTCAATGAAACTCTGTATTAGATATGATATTCTTAAACCAAAGAAATATGCTTACACAAAAAAAAGAGAAGAGTATCAGCCGGAAGTTCCATCCTTCCTCTTTCTTGACAGTTTTTTTAACCATTTAAAACCGATTTCTTCCTTATCTTCACGAACATTGGCAGCAACATCTCTTAAAAGTGTTTTTAGAAAAAATTCATCCTACTTCGCGCTAATTATTGCACTGCCGCCAATTCTGAGTATCGCTCTTTTCTCAGCCCCTCTCTCATTTTTTCCGGTTTACATGACTGTAAGTGCTATTGCTGCGATTGAAATAATTTCCTATACACATGAAGCCAATCTTAAAATGTTTACATGGACCTGCATTGTACCGGCTTCTGAAAAGCAGCACAGACAAGCTCGCACTATTGTCAACTTTATCTCAGCTGCACCATATCTTGTGATCGGTGTAACCTACGCCATAATTAAAGGGATGCTTTTTAATTCAATCTTCTGGCACTCGTTGGGTGTATTCCTCTCGTTTATTGCAATATCATCCTTTTACAATGCAACATTCCGGAAAAACCCTTTTGTGGCTTCTCTCTGGAATGTAATTCTGCTTATTGTTCTGGGAATAACATTTTTTCATACCTTTTTAGCTCTGCCAATATTTTTAACCGGACTTCTATTTATATCTCTGCAGATTCGTTATCTTAAAATGGGAATTTAATATGATCGAAATTTCAAACTTAAATTTTAGATATGAATCCAATATCACTTTTTCCCTGCAGAATATCTCTTTGAAGTTTTCTGATGGAAAGGTTATTGGAATTCTTGGTCATAATGGTGCAGGAAAGAGCACCTTGATTAAACTCATCTGCGGAATCCTTGAGGACCCATCTGCATCAATCAGGAATGACGGCAAATCTGTTTCCTGCTCTCAAAGTGAAATGCTTCACACTCTTAAAATCGGATATGCACCGGACAACAGCGAACTAGATCCCGACCTCACAGCAAAAGATGTTCTGGAATTAACGGGCGCAATACGCGGTATGAATGAAACTGACATTGCAGCCGAACTGGATCTTTTTATAAAGACATTCCAGATGGAAGATTGGTACAAGAACACTCTCGCAAAAAAATATTCACTCGGTATGAAAAAGAAGGTCTCTCTTGGAATCGCTCTTTTCGGTAATGTACGCTATGCAATACTTGATGAACCATTTAACGGTCTTGATCCTGTTGCCTGCTATCAGTTCAAGAAGCTGCTAGCCGATAAAAAAGGAAAAGGGTGCGGAATTATGCTCTCATCACATATGTTAGAAGTTGTAGAAGGTCTTATAGATTCCGTACTGATACTAAACCAGGGACAACCGATATTTAACGATTCTCTTGAAGAACTTAAGAGGCAGCATCCTCATTGCAAAGATTTGGAAGAGATTTATTATCATATGCATACTTCGTATCATTAAGAGGAGCATCAAATTATGAAATTTTTTTTAACCACTATAATTACAACAATCATTGCAATCTCAATATGTTTCGGCAATAGTTGCCCTGACACCATTCAAACGCTGGATGTAATTTCATCGCCGGATGGAAACGAATACCGCCTTTACACCAATGGCAAAATTTTCATCAAAGATACCAGTGGAAACTGTACCTTTTACCAACAATATTTCGATCCGGATTTCACTGCAAAATATGTCTTCTCAGGAAATCAGCTATATTTCAAAATATCTGAAAATGAGTTATTCAGAATTCGCAACAGTATAACCGATTCTTTCAGTCATGGATCTCATCTTCGCGACTGCATCGCCAAATCGATGGCAGATAGCAATTTAAACTGGTTTACAGCCATTCTCCAAAGCCCATTGGCAAAAACAATCCCTGAATATGTAGCTCTGCGAACCTGCATTTTCAATGCAACCTGTGATTTTAAAGATAATCGTATTGACTTTGCACCCGATCCTCTTGACAGCACAAATAAATGCATGAAATTCACTGCCTTTGCTCCAACATCAGACATGATTACATCAAAAAGCTCTATAGAAAATACTGCCCTTTATTTTGTTGAAAACGACACAGTACAATTTGAAGCAAAATATTTCATCAAGACCGGAATGCCTACCACACTAGTTGATTTTGAAAATCAGTGGTTCGAAGGAAGCCCAGGCATGCGTATACTTGTATCAGGCGGAAAACTTTCCATCGAAATGAAATATGGCCAAAAGCCTGTTTACAGACAGCGACCAGGCAAAGAGATAAGCCTGCCTGTCGGCAGATGGTTTCATGTTAAACTGCGGATGGCCTACCGTTACGACAATACCGCACCAATTAAATTGTGGCAGGATGGTCAGCTAATTATTGACACAATTGGACGCACACTTCCTACAACTAATTCCATTCCAACCAATCTTGAGGTTGGTATATCTGCAACTTCGGTATTTACTGAGATGTTTCTGGATAATGTTCAGTTGCGTAGATTGCAACCAGCGTCGGCTAGCACAGAAAACAGATCAACTTACGATCATGTAAAACAGGTAAAACTTTTATCTCCATCTGGCTCATCTCACATAAAGATTGGTTATACGATTCCAAATGGTTCAGATTATTCATTTGCCGACATCAGCGGACGAATTATCCTAAAAGGAAATATAACCGGCAATGGCACTCTGAACGTTGATTTCACCAAATATCCGGCTGGAATTTACTTTTTCAAGGTGAAGTCCCAACAAAAAGTTTCAGCGCTGCGATTTGCGATATATTGACATATCCAATATTTCGAACTATATTTTCCATATGGCGTTAGCAATAAATCCAACGTCTCCTGTCACGGGTGACCAGGCGGAAGAATATCTAGATTATCTTGAGAGAGGCGATAAGCTTCAATCTGATAAATTGGTTTTTGATGTTGCTCCAGCCGTATTCAAAAAACTTGGACTTGCCGAGAAGTAATTGTTTTCCGATTCATCTGCTCCTTTCAAAATAGAACGACAAAAAATTTCACAAGATGGATTTGAGCTTTGTTTAGTTTCTGCTGAGGATATTGAAAACTTAACCCAAAACTTCTCTTCTAATGCAGACCTCAATGATTTCTTCAAAAATGACTGTCTTTTATACGAAAAAGATCTTTTAGCAAAAACCTACAAGCTCATCTACCAAGAGAAACCAGAAATCATATTAGGCCTCATTAGCCTATCAAATGATGCTCTTCGATTCGAAGGACGTTCTCAGCGTGATAACAATGTTCCTCACAGGAAAAGAGGATTAAATATTTTCCCGGCCGTTAAAATTGGTCGACTGGCGATAAACAAAGAATTCGATGGTAAAGGACTTGGTACTTTCATCATTTCTCTAGTAAAAAAAATCTTTCTTATTGAGAACAGAACAGGATGCCGATTCATAACTGTTGATGCATATAATCAACATGATGTATTGAACTTCTACAAAAAAAACTTATTTGTCGAGATCAAAAATAAAGATATTGACAAAGCCACTCTTGCAACTGTCAGCATGTTTTACAATCTTCAACACGTTAAATTGTAGGCGATGTCGTTGAGCTTTGTACAAATGAAACATTTTCTGAACGGTCCAATATCTGCTGATTTTATTTGTGACTAGCTTTCTCCTATACTTTATTCATGAGCTAACAGATGATCCGTTGTGGCCTAAAAATGCACATCAAACTATGCAACAAAATCATTATCCTATATTCCTGTCTTTTTATTATGATGGTCTCAACTTTGCGTTTTGTTGACAACCAAAAGATATTTATTGATTTTTGGCAAACAATCAACTATCTATCCCCAAAAAGGAGCGCGATGTGAAAATCTTATTACTTATAGTTTTGTTAGTTATTATCGGATGTGCACCATATAGTTATGTCGGAGGAAGATACGATACTTTTAGCGGATCGGTTTATACGATAGAGGCGGATGCTGGTTGCGCTGTAGGATATAAAAGCTATGAGTTGTTACGTGACGAACAATTAAGATCATTGTCAATCTCAATGGAAGATGATAGTGTTGCTAAAGAAACATTGGCAAACATACCAAAATCAGGAATATTAATAGTCAGCATGTCAACTCAGAATATTTACTCCTCAAACCCTAAAAACTGGAAATATATAGTCAAAGACGCAAGTGATAAAATAGTACTAAAGACAAATGGTCGAGAATCTATACCTGATTTTATGGTAACGCAATTCCACACGGTATGGAACAATGCTGATTTTGTTTTTCTTAACAACCCAATCGATTTCCCGATAAAATTTTACGTAATCAATGCATTGACAGACAAAAGAAGCTGCTTCCTAATCAATAAAAACACCAAATCCCCTGTTACTGAATCTGAAGGTGAGTAGTGACATTGTTCCACCATCGAGAATACTTGTAAAATCATCAAGAGGGGTTACTACAGTATCCTCCCGTCCCTGCCGGCATCGGTTCTATTACAACATATGTTCTCTGCAAACACGCAGTTATGGCTTGTAAACGGCAAACAGGATCGTGAATTGACTTATCATCATGATGAATAATGAGGAGATTCAATGACACGTACTACAATATTACTACACGAATCGGTATTAAAAAAAGCTAAACAACGGGTACATGAAACGCATAAAACGCTAGGCGAAACTATTACTGAACTGCTCTCTATTGGCCTTGAGACGACCGAAAAAGCAAACCCAAAAAGAAAAACCCATTTTGTTCTTCCTGAATTCAAAATGGGGATTCCGAAAATAAACCTCACAGATAAAGATGCCCTGTTCAAAGTTCTTGAAAAAGGTTATAATAAATGAGCTTCTAGTTTCCGAAGTGAGTGGGTTTTGGGATTCTTTTCGGAAGGAAATCCTGAACGGCCATGTAAAAAGGAGCGCTATTTCTGATTCTGTACTCGCAACAATATTAAAAGAGAAAGGGGTCGGACTCTTTTATTCAGCAGACAGAGACTTCATGAAATTCAAGCATTTAAGAATCGTCAATCCTATTGAATCAAAATAAACTCCATAACACACTGTCATAAAACAAGTTAGCACAACTGCACGCATAGAGAAATGAACACTTAAATTTTTTTTATCTATTTCGTCAAATTGATCTAAAACACTACATATTGATTCTTCCCTATGAAAAAGGGCTTTATATAGCACTTTAACTTTAAATAGTGGACATTATGCTATAATATTTTTTTGTAAACAGCTCTGTTTTTCTCTCTGAAAATTGACTCTTTTTTCACATTTTGTCAAAAATATTGACACAGCATGTAAAAAATCATTAATATCGCGAAACAACAAAATGTAGTGTTATTCTTTTTACTTGCACACACTATAATCCGTTTTTTATAAATAAGGCATACCAAATAAAAGAAAATGGAACTTTAAATCAGGTAAGGGCTTTAAACATGAATAGCGCTACATTAGTTGAAGATCGTAAAACTGCCGTCTCCCACTCACACATAGACACCAAAGAGCAGAGAATAGGCCTTCGTATGGATCGTCTTTTTTCAAAAGAGGGCGTTCACCCGTACGATGCAGTTAAATGGGACAGACGGATAGCAAGGATCTCAAACGACAAAGGCGGTCTTCTGTTTGAACAGAAGGATATCGAAATGCCGGACTTTTGGTCACAGATGGCTACCGATGTTATCGCCTCCAAATATTTCCACGGCAAAAACGGAACACCCGAAAGAGAGAGCAGCTTAAAACAGCTTATCGATCGCGTTGTTACAACCACTGCAGCATGGGGCAAAGAGGACGGCTATTTTGCAACACCTGAAGATGCAGAGATATTTGCATCTGAGCTTACATACCTCCTTCTTAATCAATACGCATCTTTCAACAGTCCTGTCTGGTTCAATGTAGGCATCGAACCTAAACCACAGTGCAGCGCCTGTTTTATCAATTCTGTTGACGACACAATGGAAGCAATTCTCGATCTTACAAAAATTGAAGGAATGCTTTTCAAATATGGATCAGGTACGGGCACAAACTTCTCAAAAATCCGCTCATCTAAAGAGAGTGTACGCGGCGGCGGCATAGCAAGCGGCCCTGTCTCGTTTATGAGAGGTTACGATGCTTTTGCAGGTGTTATAAAGAGCGGTGGAAAAACCAGACGCGCCGCAAAGATGGTTATTCTTAATGTTGACCATCCGGATATTGAAGATTTCATAGTCTGCAAAGCAAATGAAGAGAAAAAGGCATGGCTCCTTATTGATAACGGCTACGACGGCTCAATCGGCGGCGAAGCATATTCATCTGTATTCTTCCAGAATTCAAACAATTCAGTCCGCGTATCAAACGCCTTCATGAAGTCTGTTGTTAAAGACAAAAAGTGGCACACACGTGCAGTAACAAATGGTAAAATTGTTGAAGCTTACCGCGCTAAAGATCTGCTTAAGAAGATGTCTGAAGCGGCTCATCTCTGTGGTGACCCGGGATTGCAGTTTGATACTACTATTAACGAATGGCACACCTGCAAAAAGACTTCACGCATCAATAGTTCCAACCCATGTTCAGAATTCATGTTTGTTGATGATTCCGCATGTAATCTCGCTTCTCTCAACCTTCTCAGATTTGTCGATGACAAGGATACTTTCAGAGTAAAAGAGTTCTGCCATGCAGTCTCTGTTGTTCTCACAGCTCAGGAAATCCTTGTTGAAAGAGGATCATATCCAACTGACAAAATCAAGAAGAACAGCCATGAGTTCCGTCCTCTTGGCATCGGATACGCAAACCTTGGTGCACTCCTTATGTCTCGCGGTTTCCCATACGATTCCGACGAAGGCCGCGCTTATGCTGCAACAATAACAGCACTCATGACAGGATATGCTTATAAAGTTTCCGCATACCTTGCAAGAGCAAAAGGTTCTTTCATGCACTTTGAGCAGAACCGTGAATCTATGCTTGAAGTAATTCAGAATCACCGCTTTCATGTAACAAAAATTGAATCTTCATATGTTCCTGCAGACCTTTACGAAGCGGCACAGAAAGCCTGGAGCGAAGCAAGTCATCTCGGTTTTGAGTACGGCTTCAGAAATGCACAGGTCTCTGTTCTTGCACCAACAGGAACAATCGGATTCATGATGGATTGTGATACAACAGGTGTTGAACCTGATATCGCTCTTGTAAAGTACAAGAAACTTGCAGGCGGCGGACTCATGAAAATCACAAACAATGCTGTTCCACGCGCCCTCAAGAATCTTGGCCATACTGAAGAAGAGATTAAGGACATCGTTAATTACATAAAAGAAAACGAAAAGATTGAAGATGCACCTCATCTTTCAAATGAATATCTTCAGGTGTTTGATTGCGCATTCAAACCGCGCAACGGAAACCGCAGTATCCATTACATGGGACACATCAGAATGATGGCAGCTGTACAGCCTTTCATCTCAGGCGCCATCAGCAAAACTATCAACATGCCTCAGGAGGCAACGGTTGATGAAGTTATGCAGACATTCATTGAAGCGTGGCAGCTTGGTCTTAAGTCCATTACAATTTACCGCGATGGAAGCAAGAGAACACAGCCCCTTACAACTTCACTTGATGAAAAAAATGGAAAACTGGCACCTTCTGCTGATAAGGATCTCAAGACTCCGGTAAAACCGAAACCTTACCGCAGAAGACTTCCGAACGAGCGTCCATCCATAACTCACAAATTCTCAATAGCCGGACACGAAGGATATATCACCGTTGGTATGTACGAAGATAATACCCCTGGTGAAATTTTCATCCGCATGGCAAAAGAGGGTTCCGTGGTTTCCGGTCTTGTTGATGCTTTTGCAACAGGCACATCAATAATGCTGCAGTACGGTGTTCCTCTTGAAGTACTTGTAAACAAATTCAGCCATACCCGTTTTGAACCGTCAGGTTATACAAATAATCCGAAGATTCCAATTGCAAAATCGATCCTTGATTACATTTTCCGCTGGCTCTCTATGAAGTTCATCGACAGAGATGATCCTATTCCATCAATGAAGACTGTTGCTCAGCTCTCTGCACAGGAAACAGAGAAAAGCACGGCAATAGAACATGAAGTAGGCAAAGTTGAAGTGAAGAATGATTCTATGATTGCCCATAAGCCTGATACAGATGCTCCTCCATGCCCTGATTGCGGTTCTATCATGATCCGTAATGGCGCCTGCTTTAAGTGCATCAACTGTGGAAGCACAAACGGTTGTTCCTGATGTTTTATTTTTAACAGTCATTAAGTTTAATTCATACTGGGAAGAGAGGAATCTCTTCCCTTTTTTTTTGATTGAATAGACTTTGTCAATATCAGTCTTTTATTTTGTGGCAAGATGTTTAAATTTCTTTTTCATCCTTCAATTAAACACGACGACGAATTGATCGAATGGAAGCTGAACGCTTTTCATCGATTGCTTTCTCTTCTTCTTTTTGCAGTTGCCATTCCCGTAATTGTCATTTTTAGTACTCTTGACTGGAAAGAGATGGAGATTGTCGCAATTATCATTCTACTTTCCATTCTACCAGCATATCCTTTACTGAAGCGTGGACTATTATCAGTCTCTGTGAACCTCTTCCTGATCTTCTCTGTAACTCTACATCTTCTTGTAATGCACAAGACAGGAATAAATGATGTCGCCTATTTTCTTTTTTTTGACACATTAGTTGCAGGTCTATTTCTTTCTTCTGTTTCTGCATTATGCTGGAGTATGTTTATATCAGCTTCTTTAATTGCTTTCGCAATGATCTCACCAACCTTTACTGTTTTGCCGGTTATAAATCACAACGATTCTCTTACTATAATCAACAGTACCGGAAACCATCTATCAACCGCTTTATTTTTAGCACTGATTGGAGCACCGGTAAGTGTTCTCTTTCAGAAATACGTACGCAGATTTATAAACGTTTTATTTGAAGCAAATGAAAATCTGAAGAAAGAGGTAGTCGTAAGAAAACTTTCTGAAACTTCTGCTCAAACATCCCGACTGTTCAGTGATAGTATTGTTGAATCGGCAGGAGACGGAATTGTTGTTCTTGACAGTAAACTTATGATACTTGTCTGGAATCCTGCCATGGAAAAACTTACCGGTATTCCAATCTCTGACGCAATCGGTAAGAATTGCCCGTCACTCTTAAAGGGTTTTGATTCTGCAATACTGTTTTCCCTTGCGAGTAACACGCTAAACGGATTTGAAACAGCCCCAACAGATTTGGATTTTTCCTTCCCTGGTCACGCCGGAACATGCAATCTTGCAACTACGCCTCACAGAGAGGCTGACGGTAAAATAGATGGCGTAGTTTTCCTGTTTCACGATCTTACAGAACAGAAGCGGCTTGAACTGAATTTACGGCAGGTTCATAAAATGGAGGCCGTCGGCAAATTGGCAGGAGGCATTGCTCACGATTTCAACAACCAGCTTACAGGAATACTTGGCTACACAGAACTGATAAGGCGCCATTATAAAAATCTTGACGGCGATTTTAAAAAATGGATCGACAGAATAAGTTCAAGCGCACGGCGAAGCAGCGATCTCACACAAAAGCTGCTTGCTTATGCAAGAAAAGCGAAGCATCAGTCAATAATATTTGATCTCCATCAGCTGATACTTGAAACAACGGAAGTTCTTGAACATTCTATGGATAGAAGAATAGAAATTATCAGACTCCTGAATGCTCCTTCCTTTCACATGCAGGGAGATCCTTCACTTCTGCAAAGTGCTCTATTAAACATTTGTCTGAATGCCAGAGACGCAATGCCGGAAGGCGGTAAATTGACTTTTCTATCATCTGTACGGGAACTTGACGAAAAATACTGCGAATCCATCCCCTTCTCGCTTCTGCCGGGGTCATATCTCACATTGCAGATAACTGATACCGGATGCGGAATTCCCTCTGATGTTCTGCCAAAAATATTTGAGCCATTCTTTACAACCAAGGATATTGGCAAAGGAACAGGAATGGGGCTACCTGCTGTTATTGGAACGGTACGCGAACATCGTGGGGCAGTATTAATTGACTCCATCGTAAACAAAGGTACAACAGTAACACTGCACTTTCCGATTGCCACTCCACAAAGAAAGCTGCAGAATGCATCGACAGATGATACTATTTACGAACTTCCCAACGAATGGAGAGTTCTCGTTGTTGATGATGAAGAAGCCTTAAGAGAACTTGCATATGATATGCTTGTATATGCCGGATGCCGTGTCAGCACAGCACCGGACGGTGAGGCTTGTTTAAACATGGTACTTAAAGAAAAGTTTGATTGCATCATTATGGACATGAATATGCCTAAAATGAATGGTTTTGACTCACTTAAGGCTGTGCGTAAACATTTTCCTGATATGCCGGCAGTACTTATGAGCGGGTTTTCTTCAACCATGCCTATACTTGACAACAATACACTATTTCTTGATAAACCTTACCGGGCCATTGTACTGCTCGACAGCATCAAGCAGCTGCTGCAGAAAAAACAGGAACACGCAGATTGAGTCCATCAAAATATTCAACAGTTTCCTTTCTTGCATTGGTTGGGCTGATCTTCCTGTGGGCAAACGACACTTGGGAATGCGCAACACGCTATCTCTATTTTTCCTCTCTTATCGCCGTTGCTCTTGTCTCTGCCGTCGTTTACTTTGAGACATTCAGCACAATACCATGGAATGCCCCTCCTGAAAAGGATGACAACATTCCTCAACCGGGATGGCGACGTTTTTCGAAGGAGCTTATCATCTGGTTTCTGTTTCTTACTGGTTTGATGTTCGTTTCCTGGCTCGTTACCGGTTTTTCTACCGGTTTTGGTACTTTACCGTGGTTTAAAAGAGCACTATGGGCCGGATACATGCTGGGCGTTTATCTGATATGCATTCTCTTAATCCGTAAATATTTTGCTTACATACACGCAAAAGCGATGGCTGTTGCCACACCAGTTTTAGTCTACCTGCTTTCTACCTATGAAATAATTCTTCTGGATCGGGGAGTCGGCTGGCATTACAACAACACAGTTATTGGAACTGTGTTCG
>JAEUSG010000048.1 GCA_016788315.1 Fibrobacterota bacterium
GAACCTGCGAACTGTGCCCGAACGAGCAATGCGAGTGAGTGGACACAGGGCGCAGGTGAACGGACACGAAGGCTCTACCACCAAAACCTTGGCAATTTGGGTGAGGGCGCGACTCTGAGGAAGGTGCATTTGCAGACGGGAGCGCCCGAACCGCCATACCGTTGTTGTGCGAAGTTGCCCCGCTGCCTTTCTGTCTTTTGCATGGCGCTTCTTCGCCAGGGATGGCGATGTATTAAATATTAGTTGACATTTATTCATTTCAAAAGACATGGGACTATCTCGCTTAAAAATAAAGCTTTTTTAGTTTTAAAATCCTCTAGGGTACTATAAGAATTGTTTTTACCAAGATTTGGAAAATATACATAAAGAATACGATAATTAATGTCGTCAAAAAACACAGACAAAGAAAGGAATTGGCCTACACTTAGACTTGTCCTTGTCCATTCATACGTTTTGAATCCTGAAATTATAATAGAGGTGTCAATTTCAGTTGAATCTTCAGCTATGGGAAGCAGTGTTGTATATTTTATAATGTTTTTCTTGTCTCTTAAGTAGTGAATACTATCGGACATTTCATATTTGACATTTGCAAATATTTCATTTTGTTTCATTGAATAGAGAAGTCGTATGCCGCAATTAACGCTAATTTTGGCAGTTAGACCTCTTTGTATCATTATGTCTCTGTATCGATTGTTCACAGGTAAATAATCTGTCTGTATTAGTTTAATATCATTCGAAAGAATGCATGGATATGGGGGTTCTTTAAGCAAGCACGCCTGCCTTGAAGCGCATGATGTAAGTAGTAAGCCGAGTGCGAAAACAATCAATGTTTTCATTAAGAATCTCCTGTAAAAATAATTTTAGATTGTCGCGCACGACGCGCGACTGTCTTGCGCCATGCTTCCTGTCTTTCTTTGTCTTGCGGGGCAATTTTGCACAACGTTCAGGTATGGCGAAGTTGCCAACTTTATTTGTGCCGAAGTGCCGTGAACCTGCGAACTGTGCCCGAACGAGCATTGCGAGTGAGTGGACACAGGGCGCAGGTGAACGGACACGAAGGCTCTACCACCAAAACCTTGGCAATTTGGGTGAGGGCGCGACTCTGATGAAGGTGCATTTGCAGACGGGAGCGACCGAACCGCCATACCGTTGTTGTGCGCTGTGGTTACGCCCTGCCTTTGTGTTTTTCTCATGTCTTGTTTACGCCGTTCTTAGTCCGTAGCCCAGGGATGGGCGCAGGGCGTTGTTTTATTGTTTTGTTTTTTATCATGTTTGTCACTCAATAATTGCTTGCTTGACATTAGAAAATGTTTGCCAATAATCTTTTCCAAGAACAATCAAATCTTCTAAGGAAAATACTTTACCCCGATTATCTTGAATGGAAAGTTTGGACGCGCGGATAAAAGCAGTATGATAATCGTTATTATTTAGTCGACCATTGAGTTGGAGAGTGAGATTAAATTCCCCAATAGCAATTTCTGCATCTGCTATATCGAAGGTATTGTTTTTATTAATAAGGCTTTCAAAATTGTTCCAGTCGCATGTCTCCTCGCGCCATTTTGCCTGATACTCTTTGATTAAACGGTGCTCTTCTTCGCGCGAAATATTTTTTGGAACTTCAAATTTTCCAGGCCATACAGCAAAAGTAGTAACGCGAGTAGATGTAACTTCGGTTAAAATGAATTTGAAAAGTGTATCTTCAGGTAATTTATGAAACTCTCGTATATAACAAACATCAAAGATCAATGTGATAGTTCGATTAAGCAGGTCGGATTTTATTGAATAAAACGCTGAATCATGAAGACATACACTCAGATCTTGATGTTGTGTATTTACAGGCAAATATATCCAATCTATGTCTTTATTGGTTTCAGATTCTAATGTATTTGCTTCTGTTGTTAACATTTTAAGTGTCCTTTTTGTGTTTATTTAGCCCTGCACGATGCAGGGCGTTGCCTTTCGGCGTAAACTCTTTCTGTCTTCATCATCTTTTTGTCTTGGGCGTAACCATTGCGCACAACGTTCAGGGATGGCGAAGTTGCCAAATATATTTGTGCCTGAGTGCCGAGAACCTGCGAACTGTGCCCGAACGAGCGCAGCGAGTGAGTGGACACAGGGCGCAGGTGAACGGACACGAAGGCTCTACCGCAAAAAACCTTGGCAATTTGGGAGAGGGGCGGTCTTTCCGCCCCGAACCGCCATCCCGTTGTTGTATGCTGTTTCCGGTTGGGCTGCCTTTCGTCTTTAATTTGGTTTTGGCAACCGCTCTTAGCCGCCCGTAAACAGGACGTTGAAGGGCGGCGTTGTCTTAAGGCTTTTGTAATTATTGCATTCATTTGTTATTAACATTATAATAATTATACATTGTACTAATTTTAATGTTATGATATTTCGAGATCGTATCCGGATGAGAATAAATATTGATAACCGATTCAATAGGTGCTGGATTGAGAGTCTTAATAGCAGAACTACCGAGTTCAACTAAATAGTTTTGCATATTATAAAGCACCCCATTTGATTTATAAAGAGTAGAAGATTTAAGTGTATCATTATCTTTTTCTATTCCAGATTTATAGAACGACAATTTGATTGAAGTATCGGCAGCCCATACTCTTAATGAATCATACATAACTACATTCACATGGTCAAAATCAATAGAACTGTTGGATCGTCCAAAGACACTATCTGCAAACCAAAAAGTATCCTTTGAAGTACCTTTACTCTTTATAATGTATTGGCGAATTACGCTCATTGTATCGTAAGCAGCAAGCGAAATTGAACTGTCGTTTTCATCTTTTGATATCAGGAAGTATGTGCTATCTATGTAACCAGGCAAGGTATAAAATTTGCAAAGATTTGATTCTGGTAGATAGCAAGATAATGATTGCCACTTTACTACTGGTATAATACGAGTAAAGTCAAGCTCCGTAAAATAGAACAAATACTTTGATGTCGTATCAAGGACTTGGGCTAGTGAATCTAAATTGTATACTGTTGTGTCTCTTTT
Source organism: Fibrobacterota bacterium (assembly GCA_016788315.1). Lineage (GTDB taxonomy): Bacteria > Fibrobacterota > OXYB2-FULL-49-7 > OXYB2-FULL-49-7 > JAEUSG01 > JAEUSG01. The sequence goes on from JAEUSG010000048.1 coordinate 3,008, forward strand.
TATTGAGCTAGAAGTTATATTGACGGTAATCATTTTTTGTGACAACACAAAATTATACTGATATGAATACGCTGAGTCTAAAGAATTTGGGTTTTGTCTTTTTTCACAGCTAGTGTAAAAAAGAGATGAAATAAGAATCAGGATAAATATTTTCATTTAATTATTCTCCTTATTTTTGCCGCACACGACGTGCGGCTGTCTTTGCGGTTGCCTGCTATGTATTTTGTCTTGCCCAACCGGAAATTGCATACAACGTTCAGGTATGGCGAAGTTGCCAACTTTATTTGTGCCGAAGTGCCGTGAACCTGCGAACTGTGCCCGAACGAGCATTGCGAGTGAGTGGACACAGGGCGCAGGTGAACGGACACGAAGGCTCTACCAC
>JAEUSG010000104.1 GCA_016788315.1 Fibrobacterota bacterium
TGCCTGATTTCCCGACAAAAGGATCTGCCGTAGAATATAGTCCCTCATTCTCAGGATTGGGCGGTACCTACAACTACATGAAACATCGTTTCGAAGCTCAAACATATCTTCCTCTTCCGGGAAAATTTGTATTATCGCAAACCTTTAAGTTCTCACATCTGCGAGGTACAACGATTGGTCGATATGACCATTATTTAGCTGGCGGCGTTAATTACGAAGGAATCATTAGAGGCTATCCGGATCGTGCATTCGGCGACTTATCTCCTGGTAATCCACATGCTGGCTACAATCTACTTGTTTCCGCCACTGAGATCAGATATCCAATAATTGACAGAAGACTCTACGCAGGTATATTCGCTGATTTTGGAAACACATGGTACAATCTGAACTCCATTGACATGCAAGAAATGAAAACCGGCATTGGACTCGGAGTAAAATTGATGGTTCCAATGCTTGGCCTCCTTGGACTTGACATAGCGTGGGGACTTAACGATTACCCTGAGCCAACTTCACCATCAAATTTCGGAAACCCAACATCACATGCAGAAACATCTGGACAAAAACCACCTTACTTTGAATTTCACTTCCGTATAGGCAGATAATAACTTTATGATATATAATACACTTTTTAAGGAGGCCTCAATGTTCAGTATCATTAAAACAGCACTCATTATTACTGTGCTTGCAGCATCTATAGTACTTCCAAAAGATATGAAGATCGGTTTCATCCGTTCAGACTATATCTTTTCTGAAGTAAAAGAGACGAAAGATGCACAGGCTAAATATGATAAAGAGGTGGCAAAATGGGAGCAGGATGCTGAATCGAAAAAGAAGAAACTCACAGAGCTTAACGATCAGCTTGAAAAACAGGGCCTTCTTATGAGCGAAGCGAAGAAGAAAGAACTCCGCGAGCAGATCTCAACACTCTATGCTGAATATCAGCAGTTTGTTCAGAAAATATTCGGACAGGGCGGTGAAGCATACAAAAAAAATACCGAATTCACTAAACCAATCCTTAAAAAAATCAACATGCTTCTCGACGAGATTGGTAAAGCCGAAGGCTACGATTTCATTTTCGACGCAACAAGCGGCGGTATGGTATACGCAAAAGAGGCATATGACCTCTCCGACCGGATTATTAAAGAACTCAACAAAGGTACAGGCAACAAGTAATAATGAGCTACACTCTCAAGCAGATTATCAATGCAACAGGTGCAACATGTGCCGGACAATATGACGAGACGCTTGTCATAAACGGAACTGCAACTCTCGAAGCTGCTGCTGTCGGGGATATTTCGTTTTTATCAAATCCGAAATACGCATCTGCTGCCAAAGAGACTTCTGCATCAGCTGTAATCCTTTCTAAGACTATAGAAGGACTAAAAGCCGTCCAGCTTGTTACGGCCAATCCCTATCTTGCCTGGGCAAAAATCTGCGAACTCTTTGCGCCTGACAGGTCAGCGCACTTACCGGCGAACATCAGCCAAACAGCATCTGTTCATGCTACAGCAATTATCGGCACAGGCTGCCATATAGGCCACGGAGTATGCATTGGTGCATCAGTAAAAATTGGCAATCGATGCATCATTCACTCTGGTGCTGTTATAGAAGAAAACTGCACTATTGGTGACGATACAGAAGTGCATCCAAACGTTGTTGTTCACTATGGGACATCAATTGGAAAAAGATGTGTCATCTGGTCAAATGCAGTAATAGGCAGCTATGGTTTTGGCTATGCACAGGATGGAGCACGCTTTGTCAGAATCCATCAGCTGGGTAGAGTCATTTTAGAGGACGATGTCGATATCGGCGCCTGTACAACCATCGATAGAGGTGCTGCCGGAGACACAGTAATTAAACGTGGCGCAAAAATCGACAACCTCGTTCAGATAGCACACAATGTTCAGATTGGCGAAGATTCTGCAATTGCCGCTCAGGCAGGTCTGGCAGGCAGTCTTAAAATTGGCGATAGAGTTAAGGTAGCCGGTCAGGCAGGTTTTGTCGGCCATATCGAAATTGGCAACGACTCATTTATCGGTGCTAAAGCAGGGATAGCAAAATCATTTCCTGAAAAGAGTAATATAACCGGATATCCTGCACGCGATTTTATGGATCAGCGCAGACTTGAGGCTTCGCTTCTGAAGGTGCCTGATTTAATAAAAAGGGTTAGCGAACTGGAAAACCAAATGAAATCAAAGGAGTCTTAACAAATATGGAAATGCAGCATACACTTTCAGGCCAGGCTTCGGTGAGCGGAATCGGCCTGCATACAGGAAAAACCACAACTGCAACTATTAAACCGCTTCCGGAGAATTCCGGAATAGTTTTTCAAAGAGTAGATCTTCCTAATCAGCCTAAAATTGAAGCGGATATCGATTATGTTATTTCGCTTGAGCGCGGAACAACAATAGGTATAGGCGATGCAAAGATCAGTACAATTGAACACCTGATGTCCGCATTTCACGGTCTTAAAATAGACAACGCGCTTGTAGAGATTAATGGCGAAGAGCTTCCTCTTTGCGATGGCAGCTCTACAGAGTGGGTTAAAGCTATCAAGCAGGCCGGCAAAGCAGAACAGCAGGAAGAGCGCAGATACATTCACATAGAGCAGCCTATTCTATATGAGGACAAACAAAAAGCGCTTTCCATCTTCCCTGCCGACAGTTTTCATCTAACTTTCATGATTGACTACAACCACCCTGCGCTTGGAGCACAGCACACAACACTGTTCAATCTTGACGAGTTCGAAAATGAATATTCATCTGCACGCACATTCTGTTTTTTGTCTGAGGTTCTCGGACTTCATAAAAGCGGTCTGATTAAGGGCGCATCACTTGACAGCGCAGTTGTAGTTCAGGATCAGCCTCTCACAGAAGAGATAAAGGGAAGCCTACGAGAACTTTTCAATATCAAAGGTGAGATTTTTGCCGGTGAAAACGGTTTCCTTAACAATACTCAGCTTAAATATCCAAATGAGCTCTGCCGTCATAAAGCACTTGATCTGCTTGGCGACATCTATCTTATCGGTGCACCACTTAAGGCACATCTTCTGGCTGCAAGAAGCGGTCATGCAGCAAACATAGAGATGGCGAAGAGAATCAGAAAACTCAACTTACGTCCTAAAGCCAGCCGCAACTCCTTTGTTTACGATATTGACAAAATTAAAAGCATACTCCCCCATAGATACCCATTCCTTATGGTTGACAGGGTACTTGAACTTGAAAAGGACAAACGAATCCTCGCCAAGAAAAACGTTACAGTCAATGAGCCTTTCTTTCAGGGACACTTTCCAAATTTTCCAATCATGCCGGGAGTTCTTCAGGTTGAGGCGATGGCTCAGGTTGGCGGAATACTAATGGCGGAATCATTGGGCGACCTCTCAAATAAGGTTACCGTATTCCTTGGCGTCGATGCATGCCGTTTCCGTAATCCTGTTCGGCCCGGTGATGTGCTGATTATAGAAGTTGATCTTCAGCGTTTCAAGGGTAAAGTTGCTAAAATGGCAGGACGCTGCATGGTTGCCGGTCAGTTAACCTGTGAAGCTGAATTTATGATTTCAGTAATGGACAAATAGACCACAATGAGTATTCACCCGACCGCACTAATTGATTCCAATGCCAGCATTGATCCAAGTGTTGTCATAGGTCCATATACAGTTATCGGACCTGGGGTAACAATCGGCATGGGCACCATTATAGGCCCCCATGTTACTATTGAGCAGAATACAATTATCGGCAACAACGTAAGTATACATACAGGTGCCATATTAGGAGCTGACCCTCAGGATCGTTTGTATGACGGCAGGGAAACATGGCTTGAAATAGGTGAAGAATCTATAATAAGAGAATATGCTGTTATTGCCAGAGGCTCAACAGACAAAACAGTAATCGGCTCTAAGGTTCTTGTAATGTCGCATACACATATTGCTCACGACTGTAATATAGGAACCGGCGCTGTTATCTCAAACAACTCTACAGTTCTAGACCATGTTACAATGGGCGACTATTCAATGATTGGTGCGAATACATTTGTGAACCGTAACTGTCGTACCGGAAACCTCTCTTTTATCGGCGGCGGCTCGAGAGTTCATATAGACATTCCCCCTTTTGTTATTGCAGGAGATGAACCTCTTCAGATAACAGCAATAAATAACGTTGCAATGCAAAAGTTCGGTTTCTCGGAAGACGATATAGCTACAGTCCAAAAGATCTACCTCCTTTGGAATACACTGAAGCCGGATATCGAGACAGCAATAGAAAGATTTAATACAGAGTATCCGGAAAACGGAATTGTTTCAGACATTGTAAGCTTTTACCAGTCTGCATCCCGCGGTGTAATTTAAATAAAAATGAAAATTCTTGACGCCTTCTTTGTAATGAGACCTCTGATTCTCATTCCTGTATGGGGCTACTTTCTGCTTGGCTATTATTCAGCTGTAAAGAATTATTCTAATGTCGATTCCTTTGCTTTTATCTGGACATTCTCCCCATTAACATGGCTGACGCTATCTCTTTTGCTGATGTCTGTTGCTTCAGCATATGTGTTAAATCAGCTTAATGATATTGAAGCCGACAAAAAAAATGGCGGTCTTCCTTTAATCGCTGCAGGAAAATTCCCCGCCTCAGTTGCAAAGATTGAAACTCTCCTGCTTGCAATACTGCCATTAATTATTTCAGCTTTTATTGCACCTCAGGTTTTCTTTTTGATAACATTAGCAACGCTGCTGAATGCTGCATACAATTTAAGACCTCTCTATTTCACCGGGAGACCATTTGCAGATTTTCTATCAAATGCTATCGGTTTCGGCTTTGTTGCATTTGGTCTAGGCTGGATTTCAGCGCACAATATGACATTGCCTTCCATTTGGAACATGACTGCTTCTTCAATGCCCTACTTTTTATTTATGGCGGCAGGTTCAATAAACTCAACAATACCTGACAGATTCGGAGATAAGGAGGCGGGCAAAATAACAACTGTTGTATTTTTAGGAGAAAAAAAGGCGAATCTTATCAGCATTTTGTTTCTCCTATCTGCTCTTACCGCAGCTGTAATCAATGAGGATCGCCTTGCCATACTTACTGCATCAATATCTATCCCGCTATTTATAAAGTACCAGATTACATCCAAAGAGAGTGACGCTCTCCGCACTTTCCAGGTAGGCGGTGCATTGCTGATAATTCTTATCGCAATTTTCGTTCCCGTATTCTGCATATCGGGCATAGCTATCTTTTTCGCAACTAGACTATATTTCAAAAAAAGATTCGGCGTTAAATATCCATAATATTTATATTTGACTTATGCTACAAGACCTTCCTACAGAATTAAAAATAATTCAGGATAAACGTTTCACCAGAATAACAATTTCCGGCGAAGCCGATATCGATTTTGTTAATACGCTAAGCCATGTGGTAACGCAGCTGGAAGAAAGAAATTCCAAACAGGCACTCATAGTAGACATGACAGATGTTTCCTATATTGATTCCGCCTCTTTAGGCGTATTCGTCAGGCTTATTAAGATACATCAGTCAACCGGACGCAAAATAATTATTTATAAACCTCAGCCGATGATTAAAGAGTTGTTTGATCAAACAGGACTTTCTAAAATGGTAGACTTCTGCACTACCGAAGATGAACTTGATAAACTTTTGCCTAAAGCCAAAAAGAAAAGAGCTAAGAAGCTCCCAGAATCCGAATAAACTTATCCGCTCCTGCCCTTTCTATAGGTGTATTTGCGAAATTTCCTCTAAAATCTGCTGTAGCTAATTCATAAAGAGTTGCTTTATCAGAGCCGGCCAAATCAGCTCTTATGTTCCACTTTGTATCTCGCTTAACAGGCTTACCGGCATTATATGGACAGACGTTTACACAGATGCCGCAGCCGAAAACAACATCGCCTAATGCTCTAAGCTGCTCAGTTGTCAACTCACTGCGATTTTCAATTGTTTGATTTGCCAGACATTTTGCCGCGTCGAGACAACCACCTTTAAGTGCGCCTGTCGGGCACTCAATTTCACATTTCATACATCTGCTGCAAATACTTTTTTCAGAACTATGTTTAATTTCATCAAGCGGCAATTCCGCCGAGAAAAGAATGCCGCAGATAAATATCTTTGAGCCATGCTCACAATTCGTGATCAGAGTATTCCGTCCACGAAAACCAATCCCAGCCTTTTCAGCAAAAAGTTTTTCCGCAACGGGCATTGCATCGACAAAAGAATAGTGCTTAATGCCTGGCAGGAGTTCAGACGCCCTTAAAGCCACCAGATTCAGTCTCTCAAGTATTACAGCATGATAATCATCGCAAAGTGCATAACTAGCTATATGGGGACTCTCTAATGCTGATGGATAGGGTACAAAGCCGATTAACATCGTTTTAGCTTCTTTAAGTACAGGAGCAACCATCAACCTTTCATTTCGTCTGCTTCTTAATGATTTAATTGGCATATTTTCAACAGCAGCATCATATTTCTCAACAAAATTGGCCGGAAGCGACAGGTCAGTGATAACGGAATTTAATATGCCATTATCTGCTGCAACTCTTTTAAGCTCAAGGACTATAGGGGTTAACGAAGTTAAATCATTCACTTAACAAAAAATATAATTTAATCCCTTGATTTTTTCTTCTATTTTCGTTATTATTATCCCATCTGCTAAACACTGTTTATCAGATTAATATGAACCCATTTATAACACAAAATAACGATAGAATATCTATCGACTCATTAAAAGCCTCAATTATTGAGGAAATTATCATAAATGGAGCCCTCGAGGATGGGGACAGACTCCCATCTCTTCGAACTCTTACAGAATCTCTTTCAACAAATCATGTAACACTGATGAAAGCTGTCAAATTGCTGACAGATATCGGTATTCTTAAAACATGTGAGAAAAAGGGTATCTATCTTGAAAACCGGTCAAAATGTTCTCTACTTATACCAAAAAATGCAATTGTTGGTGCAATACTCCCCTATTCGAAACCGGGTAACGGATATTATTTCGATGAAATAGCCTCTTTTGTAGAATCAAAACTTAAAGCTGATGGCATCAGGTTGATTGTTCAGAATATCAACTGGACAGGCGGCGATATAAATTTAGCTATTGATGACTTCTCAAAATATTACAGAGCCGGAGCGCTACTTATACGACTGCCGGAAGGCTTCACCGACAAAACTGCAATAGACAGAGCCCTTCTTCGCGGCGTAAAAGTTATTCTAATTGACAGCAAAATTGTTGATAGTTCCATACCATCAATCAGTGTTGATAATGTTGCAGGTGGACTTACTGCAACACAGCATCTAATTGATAGAGGTCACAGAAGAATTGCATTCTTAAGGAATTCTCTCGCAGATTCACCTAAATCATCACAAATAGAAGCAGATCGCTTTGAAGGGTATAAACAGGCGTTGGCAATTAACAAAATAAGCATTACAGATTCATTTGATCTTAAACCACGCTCTGCACTTTTCTCAGATAATCTTCTTATTAATCATCTATTTGCCCAAAAGGTAACGGCCGTCTTTGCCTATAACGATGAAAATGGATACAACCTTGTAAATTATCTGCAACGCAACAATATCAAGGTGCCCGAAGAAATATCTGTGATCGGTTTTGACAATGTAAGTCTTTACTCTCATTTCAAACTTACATCGATAGATCCTATTCGAGCTTTAATGGCTGAAACAGCAGTAAAATGGATTTATTCAGATGCAGCAGAAAAAAGAATAGTAATTAATCCTATTCTATCCGAGGGTAACTCTGTTTGCAGTATAAAGGATAATGAATTATGAAAACACTTGGGATCGAAATATCAACACAATCAGGTAAAGCAGTTATTCTAAATTCAGAAACAGGCGTGATTGAACATAAAATTACAGTAAATTTTGATGAAACGTTTCCAGAATACAATACTGTTAATGGTGTTTTTACAAATAAAGAGCGCCCGGAAATCAGAGAAACATCTCCCTTGCTTCTGATAGAAGCATTTGAAAGGTTATTCATTAAACTTAAAAGTAACGGCGCTGATTTTTCAGAAATTAAAGCTGTTAAAGTTGATGGCATGCAACATTGTACTGTGTATCTGAACAGCACTTTTGAAACAATCCTAAATAATTTAAAAAGCGGTAAACCATTAACATCACAATTAAGTAAAATTTTCACCAGGCAGAATGCCCCTATCTGGGAAGACAGAAGTACTGCAACTGAAGCTTTGGCGCTTGAAGAGAGTATGAAGAAACATGGCGGTATTGCTGCCGTAACAGGAAATAGAGCTGAGCTTAGATTTCCTGCAGCGCAGATAATGAAGTGGGCTAAAGAATCACCAATTGAATATGCCAATACTGCTCACATACAACTATTATCCGCTTTTCTTACATCTATACTCGTTTCTAAAATTTCACCTGTTGATACGGGAGATGGTTTCGGAACAAACATCAATGCTCTATCTATAAGCAAACCTGAATGGGACAATCGAATTGTAAATATCATTGAGGAGTATTCAAACACAAAAGGACTTCTGCCTAAACTTGGCTCCATCGTTCCATTCGATACAGTAGTTGGCAATATCGGCAAATATTTCGTTGCTGAATATGGCTTCTCACCAGAAATCAAGGTGTTTGCCGGCACGGGCGATAACCCTGCAACACTAATGGGAAGCGGCGGAGAAGCGGTAATTTCATTGGGTTCAAGCTACACAGTAAATGGAATTGCTTCAGGCGTTAAAAATGCAGACGAAGAATCATGCAATATTTTCGGCTTTGCAGATGATCAAGCCATAGCTTTAAGCTGCATAACAAACGGCGGTAAGATCCACGACCATTTTCTTAAGAAATATGCTGCAGGAGACTGGAAACAATATGGTTCTCTATGCGGCAAAATAGAATTATCAGAAAATGAACCGCTTATGCTCCCATATCTTTTTGACGAATCTGTCCCCCGACACAAGGCAGGTATTATTCGGGACGGATTCTCTGAAAGTGAACCATCAGTAAATGTAAGGGCGCTGCACATTTCTCAAGCCCTTTCACTCGCTCTCCACTCAACCCATTTATCAGGCATCAAATCAATCGCAATTGCGGGCGGTGGTGCTAAAAACCTCTTTTTAAGACAATTAATATCAGACTTTTTCCAATGTGATACTTTTTGTCTTTCCGATGAGTCTTATACGGCCCCAATCGGCTGTGCAATATCTGCAGCATCAAAAAAATTGACACGTATTGATAAAAGCACCAACCTCTCCCCCTCCAAAAACAGTAAAAGAGTTATTGACAAATTACTTGACAGATACAAAACACTTGAAAATTCAAATTAAAGGACTATTATGAAAAAAATGCGCGATCTCAGAGCTCAAAAAACAATCCGTTCCTCTGCAGAGCAATCTGTCCACATGAACAGTTTTAAGCTGGATCTATCCAAAGTGTCCATAGGTATATGGTGCCTGAATCCCGGTGGAAGCCGTTTTCATGAAGCTTATGTACCATCTAAAACAATCAAAGAACGGCTTTCCATGGCTCAGGATCTTGCTGGACTGGGAATAAGTGCTCTCGAGGCACATTTCCCGTCAGAAGTAAATATGGACAACCTTGATCTCTATCTTGACCTGCAAAAGAAAACCGGTATAAGATTGGTAGGCATACCTTTTTCACATTTCTACGACAAGGATTTTGAGTTTGGCGGCCTTTCAAATCCTAATGAATCAATTCGCAAAAAAGCAAAAGAGATCACTATTGAAGGTTTGCAGATGGTCCAGAAAAGCGGTGCCGAATGCGCAATCTCCTGGCCGGGAATAGATGGATATACATATTCATATGGCAACGATTACTTTTCAATGTGGGAACGTTTTGAAAGAGCGATGGCTGAAGCAATTGATAGTGTGCCTGGCGTTCGAATCGCCATAGAACCTAAACCATATGAACCTGCTCCAAACAATATTTACCGGACTACAGCAGAAGGTTTACTTGCAGCTAGACGCATTGAACAGCGGCTTACAAATCCAGTTAACAAAGCGCTGATTGCAGAAGGTCATGCTCTCGTTGCACTCAATCCGGAAATCGGCCACGTAAGAATGGGGTACGAAAACTGTGCACATGCATATTCACTATGCGCCCTCGAAGGACGCCTTGCACATGTCCACCTCAATAGCCAGCCTCTTGGCAACTATGACCAGGATCTCAATGTCGGTGTTGTTGAATGGCATGAAGCTGAATCACTTCTGTATGCGCTTAAAATGTGCGGTTATCAGGAATATTTCGGCCTTGATGTTTACCCGGAAAGAATGCCTCCACTTAAAGCAGTAGAAATTAACATGACAGTCCTTAAGAGAATGAACGAAAGAATCGAACGTCTTCCTCATGCAAAAATCAGTGACTGTTTCAGCAAACCATCAGAAAACCGCGGTGAGTATGAGCTAATAATGGCAAAGAATATGCTGTAAAACTTTATTGATTTGAATGCAGATATACTCGAAAGGGCAGCATGGAGCCAACGTTCATGCTGCCTTTAAGTTTAGCACTATTTATAATGGTTTTCAGCTCTTCCACATTAAAACCGCGCTTAATTGAAAGTCTGCCATCTTCATAAAGAAAGCCTTTATTATAAAATAGGCGAATGACAATTGTGTAAAGGATATATGCAATTCTGCTGCGCTGCAAATCGTTGAATAAAACAGCAAATCTTGCTGCCTTAAAGCTCTGTTTAAGAACATAAACAATTTCATCGTCTGAGAGATGGTGGAGAAAGTGGTTACTGACAATGTAATCTGGCTTAAACTCTGACAAATCGACAGCAAGAGCATTGGCCTCAATAAAAACTATCTCTTTATAATCTGCCGTATACTCTTTACCGAATTCAACAACACGCGAATCCAAATCGATACAGATTGCTTTTACATTTATGTTTTGTTTTCTGCACCATTTAATAAAATCAATACATAATTCTCCGCTCCCCGCTCCCAAATCAACAATTGTAACACATTTCAAACCACGCTTCAATATGTCTTTGCAGATATACTTTTCTGTAAGCGAACCCATTCTAGAGAAGAGCCGATTAATAAGACGGAAGCCTTCAAGCGTCTCTCTCAAGGCCTGCAAATCTGAGGAAGGATCATCCATTAATTCCGGCTGTTGTGAGCGCTTCATTCCCAAAGTGACCCGGTATGCATTGACTTTTCAAGTGAGCCAGCCATTTCTATAGCTTTTTCACGATAGCCATCACGAAATCGAACAACATTTTTCGCTGTTTCTGCACAGTAAGTGCAGCTTCCGCAATCTGTTCCTGTGCATCCCCTTTTTGTAATGCCCTCCAGAAAACCATCAAGTTTTCGATTATCTATATATACTCCTGCATTCTTTTCGTCAAACTGATGCGGTATGATAAATTCAGCATAATCTGCAGTTGTCTTAATTCCGGACAGTTTAGCAAACCCCGGCCTAAAAAAGCGTTTGATAAGCCGTAAGCGCTCGAACCATGTCAACCCCTGCTCTTTTTTTATTCTGGCAACCGGGCCGACAATTTCAAGAAGATTTCCATTGAATGAACGGTCAGAATAAGCTTTAACCCTTTTGACAATCAATTCCGGTGGGGAACTTCTCTCAACAATTTTAAAATGGTCATACCCCAAGTCTTCATACACATGCAGATCTTCTGGACGAATCCAGGTCGAACGGATGTAGTTTACAGGTTCTTGAAGTCTCGCAGAGGAACAATGAAGGAAACAATAATCAAGGCAAAATCCTTTAAGCGGGTCACGAGTGGATGAACTTTGCGTAAGCATCTGCATATGAGTCGGCTCATAGGCACACTGCAAGAGACAACCGGCATTTGCTATTAACTCAAGATTACATTTAACACTTTTACGAATTGCTGCAAGCCTTTTAAAATCGCGGTTGCAGGCGATTGCACCTACACATATTGTATCCGCCCCAAGCCCCTCCCACTCAAGCGCTTTCAGCGGAGTATCAACCATGGCAAAGACACCAATACGCACTGAGAATCTGGGGTAACAGCTTTTTATTAAACGCAGTAAAAATGGTGAAGCGACTGTAATATTGTCAACTTTAATATCGTCAAGGAAGTCAAGAAATCCTCTTATCTGCTTTTGCCCCTTTCTAGTCTGTTCCAAACCATGCAGATATGCTGCATTAAGCAGATAATTGAATTTGATGTTCAGCTGATGACATCTATCGACAGCTTTCCTGACATCCTTTTTAGATACCGGCGAGAAAGTATATGAAGAACGGCCACCGCCGAAAATGTCGGCATCCATTTTGCCGTACACCTCAGCCACTTCTGGAAAAGCAGCCAGCTTTTCGAGTAGTCCTTCTGCAAAAGAATATCCCACACTTAATTTCATAGTGTTATAAAATACTTTTCTTGAAGGCTTTTCAGTATATTATGGCTGATGAAATTCAATAATACTTCACCTGTTTATATAAATGCCATAGGTACTGCGGTACCTCCAACCAGAATGGCACAGGAACAACTTGATACCCTTTTAACAGAGCTGTATGTCGATAAAGTCAAGCCTCGTACTCTTGAATTAATGCATCAGCTTTTCAACCACCCCTCTGTTAAAAACCGGTTTATTGCTGCTGCCAACTTTGATGAACTGAAATCGATTCCACAGGAGATTGCAGACACCCGCATTGCCAGATTTCATAAATATGCAGTAGCGCTATCCAAGGAAGCATCCGAGAAGGCAATTGCCAAAGCGGGTATAGGCTTAAATGACATCAGCGCACTGATTATTAATACCTGTACTGGCTACATTTGTCCCGGGATATCAACCTATGTCAGTGAAGCATTGGGGCTTCCTGCTAATATTCCGGTATACGACCTTGCAGGCAGCGGGTGTGGGGGCGCAATCCCCAATCTGGAACTTGCAGCAACTATTGCAACCACCAATAAGAATAAAGCGGTGCTTTCTGTATCTGTTGAAATATGCAGTGCCACTTTTCAAATGGGCGACGATCCGGGACTCCTTGTCTCAAATGCAATTTTCGGCGATGGTGCAGCTGCGGCTGTATTAAGCAGCAGACCGGCCGGTTTTAAAATTATCGAAACGAACAGTATTCTTTTGCCTGAACATCGGGAACTTGTCAGATTTACACATAAAAATGGTCAGCTTAAAAACCAGCTATCATCACGCTTGCCCGCTGTAGTTTGCAAAAACGTGCCTGTACTTATTCGTACCATGCTCCAAGAATACAATCTTAACCCGTTAGACATCGATCTTTGGGCAATTCATCCAGGCGGGGAAAAAATACTTGACGGATTACAAAAGAACCTTGAACTTACTGACGACCATGTGGCATTATCGAGATCAATTCTTGAAGAGTACGGCAACATGTCATCCCCATCTGTACTTTTCGTACTTGAAAAAATCATGCTTTCTAAAATCAACCATAACGCCAATTGTGTTGTAACTGCTTTTGGCGCCGGCATGGCAGCACACTCACTTTATTGTTCTGCTCAGGTTTGAAGCAAACAGCATAACTGTCCAAAAATTAAGTACTTACAGACAATTTTGTCCAAACAATCCACCAGCACTTTATCTATCTCTATATTTTTCATACTAATAAAGCTTAGCACCATCTTTGCTATTTATTAATCATACCCAAAATAGCGAGGTCATTTATGGATGAGGAAAGATTTAAACTTATAAGCAAACTGGACGACGCACAAGGCATATATGATGTCGTCAGCAGCATAAGTCGTGAAGTCGCTCAAACATCCAGACTCTTGAAAAATGACCCTATTAATCTATCTGCTAGAAATCTTGATGATAACTATAATCAAGAAAATTCATACAATACTGAATACGTTGTAGGTGATGTTGTAAGGGATATCGAGACAGAGTCCAATCTTGTTATAAAGGGCAATATCCTCCCGGGCTGCACTGTAAGATGCTCATCATCACTTACTGTAATGGGAAAGATTAATGCGGCAAACATATATTGCAAAGGAAACCTGACAGCTCTAAACGGCATAGATTCGTCTAAAGAGAATACAATTGATGTGCGCGGCAGAATAAAGAGCAAGTTTGTAAAGAACGCATCAATCGAATGCTATAAAGGCGTCACTATCACGGAAGATGCTGTAGACTCAGATATTATAAGCCGCAAAAACATCGACGTAGGCGGTAAAGTTGTTGGCGGCAATCTATCAGCAGTTTCAGGAGTACAGGCAGAGAACATCGAGTCGTCTGGTTCTTTAAACGGAACAACAAATATCAGAGTAGGAATTCATTACAAGCTGGTACAACTTCTTGACGATATGAGTAGTGAGATTGCTGAAATCACTCAGAAATGCGGGATGCTGCGTAATATTATAAAAAAGTATGAATTAAAAGACAGTGTAAGCGCAGAAAAACTCACTTATACAGAGAGAAAGCACCTTACAGAACTTAAAAATTCTCTCAGAAATCTCTTTTACATACAGGTCTCAGGACTAAAATCCAGATTTGATTCGTTAAAAAGAAGAATAGAGAAAAACAGAAAAGCCACAATCTCCGTTGCAAAATCTGTCGCAGCTGGAACAAGTCTCACGCTTCAGGATAAGACGATTGTAACGCCAACACAAATGTTTGGTATAAATCTCTGTCATGATAGATGCATGCTATGAATAACGTACAAAGTAAATTTTAAATTTTTTTATAAAAAACCATACCATCCTTAGGTAGTGACTTGCTGAACATTAATTTCCTGCTCTAGCTCGGTCAGTATAAAAATGATCTCGTCAAAACCAGGTGCCGTACCAAACATCATATCCTGCATGGCAATGTAATCTTTTCTAAGAACATCAATATTATGGTTTGGTGGCAATAAACGCAAAGAGCCCTTTTTAGCTGTTTCATATTTTGCCCATGGACAGGGATAAAACTGCTCTTTGAATTTCGCTACTTCTGTAAGCAATCCGTTATCTGACAAGGCTCTTGTTTTTACAGAACTTTTTGCCAACATTGCCAAATCATAATAATGTCGTGCCTGTCGTGAGGGTAGATGTTGGTCAGGTGTGCGATGCGCTTCCCTGTGCAGGATGGTAGCTTTTTCCCAAAAAGTTCTTTCTGCAAGAATAGAACGAACATTCCCCTCTGGTTGTCTGAATGCTTTAGGGGCATATTCAGCCGCATATGAGCGTATCGAAAAATTCCCATGCGGAACCCAATCGCCTAGAGGTCCTATTTCAAGCCGTATTTGGGGATTTAAATATCCGGTGGGATATGAGGCCGGATAAACAACATTGATACACAATTTATCAAACAAATCCATTGATGCTTTCATTCCGGTTAATTGGGGCAAACCTGCTCCTGCTGATAACCATGGCAACAATGCCTTTTCAAGAAATTGAGCAGCTTTATGATTAACTGCCTCATTGAATTGGTCACGTTTTGTTCGTGACTTTTTTTCCCATGCAGTCTTATTATCAATATCAATAAGACTCCAATCCAGTATCAAATCTATATCTTCAGAAAACCGGTTTATAAGGCCAAATACTTTAGACAGACAAGTCCCCCCTTTGAACATTAACGAATGTTGCCAAGGTTCCGAAGAAAAGAGCCTGTTTAAAAGCCAGCAGACCCAAAAATCCTTTTCAATAATCGCTGGAGGCAATTGCATCCGGTCTGCTGCAATATCAAAAACACTTTGTCGATGAGACACGGACGCTAAAGCGATATCATCCATTTTCGACCTCTTTACAAACCTGAAGAAGAATATCAAACACCCAGCCTGTAACGCTTCGAGACTCTTTCAATGCTCTTGATTTTTCTGTTCTCGTCAGTTGTTGTTGTAGTTTTTCAATAATCCGCGCTGTAACATGCTCCCTGCCAAGTGCCTTAACTGCTAAAATGATTAAAGCTGTTTTGGGAGAAAGGTCGGCAAAATCTCTATGTTTGGTATGCCGGAAAACAACCTTGGCACCTTCACCCCATTTAAAAGTTCGCGTCGGACCATTACTGGAGTAAACATATTGAGCCACAACTTGAGTTGAAAGACCGAGGACATTCAGAGCCGTAGTCCCTGAAGGCTGGACATCCCATTTGAATTTTCTGGCAATTGCCAACGCCACTTTTTCAGGATCTGGACCTAGAAACCCTTCTGTAAATTTAGAGTTCCTGGGATAATCATAGATTCCGTGCAGAACACGCCTGATTGTACCGGATTCTTCAAGGCGTGAGAGAGCTTTTCGTATGGCATCTCTAGAAGAAAGCCCATTAAAATCATTTGGTGAAAATGCCCACCCCCTACCATGCCCATATATTTTGCTAACTACCTTATTCATATGGTGTTAATATAATAAATACATATTATATATGTCACATATATGGTCACTATTTTGTGACAATTAACGAAATATTACACAAAGCCCCACCTTCGATCTTCAACTCCTTACATTTGACTGCGAATTATTCACATTTAAGCATTCATCGTACACAGAATGATACTAGTCCCTGTTATCTGTAACCCCTATCTCATTACTTTTTTCAGCTGCCCTCTTTCAACAAGTGAGACACCAAATTATTTCAAGTAAATCAGTTTCTGCTGCAGAACGTTGGTGCGGTTCTTATCAAATTTTTGGTCGATAATAAACTCTTCTTTAATTCAACACCGGGCAAACACTTACTTCCGGCAACATTAATTTTTCCGATTAGTCGAGTAATTTACCCTATTCTACTGGAACCTACAAATCTATTAGTTTGCTTAATTCTTGCCATAAATCAAGTTTCACTAATTTGGATATTTAGTTTTGTCACTAAACTCCTTCTTACATTCTTTAATAAACAACCGTAAGTTCAAGGACGAAAATACAGGAAAGCCAAATACCTTCTTAGCATACATATCATTTATTGTAAAAACAATAACATAACAAACACCTGCTGCAATGCCCAATTTTGACCATTTAATATTCAAATGTGCACATGTCAAATAGCTGGCGACAATGGTTATTAAAAGGGCAACTGGATAATGTAAACTTACAACAAAAGCAAACACGGAAGGATGGTGCATATCCGGTTTCTTTCCGTGCATATATAAGACAGAATGGTAAGGACTGCGCCTAAATTTTGGATGCAAGTAAACTAAAAAATTTAAAGCGTATAGAATTACGGTTAAAAGTAATGATACAATAGCTATTTGTATTTCCATTGTAATTTGCACCCTATTTACACACAAAACTATCAATTATTTTTTGAAACCTGAGAGTTGGTGATATTAAATAGCATTGTTGTACCTAAAACTACTTCTGGTCTGCCTGCTCATTGTGAATCATATAATCATTTACTGCATTTAGAAAAGATTCGACATATGATTCTATATCGACCAACTTCCTTAAATCATGCAGCTTCATAAAGAATCTTTCCAAGTGGTAAATTAAACTTAACAAAAGGTGTTTCTTGATCACCAGGAACGGCATCTACAAGCACGCTGATCTCGTTTTCCATTTCACCAACCATTCGCAGCAATTCCAAGCCGTTCACTCCAGTGCAAATAAAATCTATATCACGCGCATTGACAGGGTCATCAACAGCACTACCAAATAAGACAAGCTTTTTTACCCCATATTTTTTTGCTATCGTAACACACTTTTCCAATTGCGCTTGAGTTACCATATCAAATATCCTTGGAAAACCTTATTTTGACAACATAACTAATTATCTAATAGTTACTCTCTATAACCGTTGGTAATCGGCACTCGCCTGTCTTTTCCAAATGAGAGTG
>JAEUSG010000624.1 GCA_016788315.1 Fibrobacterota bacterium
CCAATCGGTTGTCGATTTGTAGAGTTTAGCAACAGCTTTAGTAACCGTGCTATTCATGTCAGGAGTGCCGTCGAGTATAATTGGGGTACCATCTGAAAAGAAGAAGCAACCCTCCCAAGGTGTTAGCAGTTCTGTTTCAACATAATCACCATTTGTGTATTTGAACAGCTTTTCAGAACTGGTTCCAAGTACAGGCCGTACTGCAAACGAATAAGGCGAAGTAATCATATTCCAGCCTGAATCAAGTAGTAAAGTACATGGTTCTGCTGTCATAAGTTTCAACTGATTGCTAATTGAATAGTTAATAATCGAATCAGAATAGATCCAGAATGCTTTTCCTTTGTGTAAAGTGTCGATGGCGCTTAACTCAAGATATCTGGATTCAAGAGAGAGCCATTTGAAAGCAACAACATTTGTATCAGCTAGTAATGCTGGAATCTCTGTTGTTGAAGATGGAAGTGCAGCCAGATGCCATTCGCCGCCTAAATAGCCATGGCTGGTAACACCTTTTATTTCAAGCAGAGAGGATATTGTATCTGCTGATACTGAATCTTTAAGAATTATTGTGATTCGTAATGAGTCATCATAGAATGGGCTGAATGAAAGTGATGTGGGCTGAGAATTTTTAACAACTCCCATCTTAGAAAATAGTACACTGTCTTTAGTAATACTCTTAACTTCGCAATTCCATACAAGTGATGAATCAAGAGTATTTACCCTATCGGAATCTGAAGCAGAAAATTGCAGCTTTACAGCACCGAAATAGGATGCTGGTGCTGATGTAAATGAGAGTTCCGGAGCATCATTTCTGTTTTGAACGTTAATTGAAAACAGAACCGTGTCAGTTGCGCCCGCCATGTCTTTGACTAGAATCTTAACTGTGTGGGCACCAACATCATTGTTTGAAGGTATCCAGTTGATTTTACCAGTAAGAGTATCAAGCAGAAGGTTTGCAGGTGCTGCGATTATTTTCCATAATAGTAAATCAGACTGATCTGGATCTGTTGCAGTTAGAGTAATTGTAAACATTGAGTCTTCAGCAGCTGCAGGAACAGAGGGCGCGGATATATTTGGAGGATCATTCATGTTGACGACTTTCAACACAATTTTGACTGTGTCAGAAAGAGCTCCTTTATCTGCCGCCATTACGCTTATTGAATGGGTGCCGACGCTATTATTGTCGGGAGTCCAACTGAGTTTTCCATTCGCGATTGTCAGGCCGCTGATTGAAGTAAGCAGCGAATAAGAAACAGAATCGTTAGCATCCGAGTCTGAAGCTGCAACTGTAAAGCTCCAAGGAGAGCCCTGATTTACAGAGTCTACAGTTGTCGGTGTCGAGAAAATTGGTGCATCATTTACATTAGCAACAGTGATAACATATTGGATTGTATCAAGCAGAGAGCCGTCAGAGACATAACAGACAATCGGGTGAGGGCCAACATCTGAATTGTGAGGTGTCCACGTGATTATGCCAGTAAGAGAATCAATAACCATTGCGGCAGGTTTGACAGAAGCGATAAACTTTAAAGGATCATTCTGTGCATCTGTTGCCTTTAAAGTATCAACATACACAAAATCTTCAGTTGCTGAAGAGGAAGGTGTAGCTCCGAATACAGGAGCACTCTTTGGTACCAGCAAAGTTAAAGATGCCGTTTTCCAGGTAGATACATTGCCAGTACTGTCTTCAAGTATGAAGCCATAGTAAATAGGAACTCCGTATGGTATAGTCGCATCGTATGAATAGAAAGATGAATCCAAGCCCGGTGCAGCATTGTAAATTATCGGCTGATTAAGGCCGCCATTAATGCTGTCTGGTGCTGAACTTAATTTCCGAATTATGCGAACAGATTTTACGTCGGTAGAAAAGGGTTTTCCCGGCGACCATGAAAGTTTTACACCAGAGTCTTGCTGAACTGCTGTTAGCATAGTTATTGAAGCAGGGGGGACATTATCAAATGTTCTTTTCAAAACCGAAGAAGCAATATTGTAATTAGCATTAAGATCGGCTACTGCAGAGTCTGGTACACTAATGGAGACTACTCCACCAGATAGCGGTGTTACATCAAACGTATATGTGGTTGAATTTACTGCCTGAAAATTAATAACATTACCATTTACAGCAACTACTCTACCTGCAGAAAATCCTGAAACAGGTTCAGAGAAAACCACCGTTACAGGGATAGGTGATATCGCAGTAAGGGCAGGAAGTGCAGAAGTAAGTGATACTGTTGGCGGAACTGCGTCATATACTACAGTTGTTACAGCAGAAGCAGTATTATTGTTTGTAGCTGCATCTTGCGCTATGGAAGCAGCGACCGATATAGAAACATTTCCAGCACCAGTAGGAGTAATGTCAGCAGTATATGATACACCGCTGCCGCTGAAATTAGATGCAGTTGCATTTGTTAAAGAGATGTCGCTCAGAATAAAGCCGGTAACTGGTTCGCTAAAGATTAACCCAATTGTAAACATTGAAGTATTATTCTTCGTTGCAGGTGCCCCTGTAATATTTACAGATGGTGCACTCATATCATATATGACATTAATCTGAGCTGAGGCAGTATTATTGTTGAATGCACCATCTTGAGCTACCCCTGCAGCAATATCTATGGTTATGTGACCAGCTCCAGTAGGAGTAATGTCGGCTGAATAAGAAGAACCAGTTCCAGCAAAGTTTGAAGCCGTCGCATTTACAAGTGCTATGTCTCCCATTGTAAAACCAGATACGATTTCAGAAAAGTTGACGGATATTGTAAATGTATTCCCGTTCCGTGAAGCAGGTGCTCCTGTGATTGTTACTGTTGGAGCTGTAGCATCATAGATTACATTGACAGGGATGGATACAGTGCTGTTATTTCCTGCTAGGTCTGTTGCGGCATTACCAGGTATAGCAATGTTCACTGTTCCAGCACCTGACGGCGTAATGTCGGCAGTATAAGATGCCCCAGAACCGTTAAAGTTGGATACAGAACCGTTTGTCACGATAACATCACTAATTGTAAAGCTAGTAACAATTTCGCTGAAGGTAATGGATACAGGGAATGTTGATGTGCTGTTGACCGAGGATGGTGCACCTGTCACAGCTACAGTGGGCACAATGACATCATATATTACTGTAGATGTTGTAGATGCTGTATTATTGTTTGTTGCAGCATCTGCAGCGACAGAAGCTGCTACTGATATTGTAATATTTCCTGCACCTGTAGGCGTTATATCTGCTGTGTATGTACTGCCGCTTCCGCTGAAGTTGGATGCAGTAGCATTGGTCAGTGAAATATCGCTCATAATGAAACCGGTAACTGATTCATTAAAAGTTATAGTGATTGGGAAGGTGGAAGTGCTGTTCTTTGCTGACGGTGCACCTGAAATGGCTACAGAAGGTGCGCTGACATCATAAGTAACAGATACCTGAGCAGCTGCTGTATTGTTGTTTAACGCGGCATCCTGAGCTACAGATGAAGGGATATCGATTGTGATGTTTCCAGCACCGTTCGGTGTTATGTCAGCTGTATATGAAGCACCGCTGCCGTTGAAGTTTGATGCTGTTGCGTTAACAAGAGATATCTCTCCGAGTGTAAATCCTGTAACCGGTTCAGAGAAGGTAATGGAAATCGGGAATGTATTACCATTTCTCGATGCTGGTGCTCCTGTGATTGTTACCGTTGGAACAGTAGCATCATAAGTAACATTCGTGGCAGTTGAAGCTGTATTGTTGTTGGAAGCACCATCCTGAGCTGCATTTGTAGGAAGACTTATCTGAATATTCCCAAGCCCGTTAGGAGTAATATCAGCAGTATATGATGCTCCCGAACCAAGTAGGTTTGACGCTGAGCCGTTTGAAACAGCAATTTCTCCTGCTGTTAATCCTGTAACGGCTTCATTAAAAGTCAGAATAATCTGGAATGGTGTTGTGCTGTTGACAGAAGCCGGAGCACCAGTGATAACAACAGTAGGAGCTGTTGCATCGTAAGTTACATTGATAGCACTGGAAGCTGTGTTGTTGTTTAAAGAAGCATCCTGAGCTGCATTTGCAGGCAGACTTATCTGAATGTTACCCGCACCATTCGGTGTGATATCAGCAGTATATGATGCACCCGAACCAAGAAGATTGGATGCGCTGCCGTTTGAAACAGCAATTTCTCCAACTGTTAATCCTGTTACTGGTTCTGAGAAAGTCAATGTAATCTGGAACGGTGTCATGCTGTTTACAATAGATGGTGCGCCAGTAATAGTAATGCTAGGAATGGTAGCATCATAGGTAACATTAGTTGCGCTCGAAGCAGTATTATTATTGGATGCAGCATCCTGAGCAGCATTTGCAGGCAGACTAATCTGGATGTTGCCTGCGCCATTTGGCGTAATGTCAGCCGTGTAAACAGCACCTGAACCAAGAAGATTGGAAGCTGAACCGTTTGATACAGCTATTTCGCCAGAAGTTAATCCTGTAACTGTTTCATTAAATGTTAATGTAATCTGGAATGGTGTTGTGCTGTTGACAGAAGCAGGAGCACCAGAGATAACAACAGTAGGAGCTGTTGCATCGTAAATAACATTAGTAGCGACAGAAGCTGTATTATTGTTTGAAGCAGCATCCTGAGCTGCATTTGCAGGAAGACTTATCTGAATATTCCCAAGCCCGTCAGGAGTAATATCAGCAGTATATGATGCTCCCGAACCAAGTAGGTTTGACGCTGAGCCGTTTGAAACAGCAATTTCTCCTGCTGTTAATCCTGTAACGGCTTCATTAAAAGTCAGAGTAATCTGGAATGGTGTCATGCTGTTGACAGAAGCAGGAGCACCAGTGATAACAACAGTAGGAGCTGTTGCATCGTAAGTTACATTGATAGCACTGGAAGCTGTGTTGTTGTTTAAAGCAGCATCCTGAGCAGCATTAGCAGGTAGACTTATCTGGATGTTGCCAGCCCCATTAGGAGCGATATCTACAGTATATGATGCTCCCGAACCAAGAAGGTTTGAAGCTGAACCGTTGGAAACAGCAACTTCTCCAACAGTTAAGCCGGTAACAGCTTCAGTGAAAGTAAGTGTAACCTGGAACGGTGTCATGCTATTCACTATCGAAGGTGCTCCAGATATCGTCACATTAGGAACGGTTGCATCGTAAGTAACATTTGTTGCACTGGAAGCAGTATTATTGTTTGATGCAGCGTCCTGTGCTGCATTTGCTGGAAGACTTATCTGAATATTCCCAAGCCCGTCAGGAGTAATGTCTACTGTGTAAACAGCACCTGAACCAAGAAGATTGGAAGCTGAACCGTTTGATACAGCTATTTCACCTGATGTTAAACCTGTCACAGATTCATTAAATGTTAATGTAATCTGGAATGGAGTTGTGCTGCTTACAGAAGCTGGAGCACCTGTGATTGTAACTGTAGGCGCCGTTACATCAAAAGTAAAAATACTACCTAAACCAGCTGTTTCAACATTCCCAGTATTATCAGTTGCTTTGGTTTTTATACGATAGGTAGTGTTCGTCGCCCATGATGGTAAAGAGGCAAAACTCCAGGTAGTTGTTCCACTTGCATTGTGCCATGTGATTGCAGGATCGAATATAGAACCGTTCCAATAGTTGCCCGTTGTTGTGTCAATAATAGCCAATTGTAC
>JAEUSG010000118.1 GCA_016788315.1 Fibrobacterota bacterium
TTCTGAGGTTGGTTTAACCCCCACTGGCGTAAACACTGGTGTTTTCATTTCCGCCCTTTTTGTTTCGTAATGTTTATGTTTCCACCCCCCCCCCCCCCTAATATTAGCCACCAGCCGGTACGGGCGTTCCATTGGTGTGCCAAGTAATGGAGTTGATGCTTTTTCTACACCATTAACCAACACCTTGAAAATAACGCTGGGGCTGACACTACCACTGACACATCCATCAATACCGACGTAAGCCGCCGTAAGCCGCAAAGAGATCGTAGCCTTTACCCGAGATATCAATAACCACATCGGAATAGGTGTTGTTGTCGCAGAATGCGCCCACTCCAATTCCTTTGCTGTACTTAACGCCTTCTATGCTGATGGTGTCGCCAGCAACATTTTTGTCACGATGAGCTGTGTCTATATAGCTCGTTGACCGAATCCAGGGCAGGTCACTGACGTTTACCTGATCATATGCAGGAATTGACAGAACTAGCAAAAAGATATAAAGTATTATTTCATTATTTGGTGTAAATTAGTTTTCTGGAAATTTTCAGATTACCTTTTTCTACTATTGCAAGATATATGCCTGCTCCATTATTTGGTGCATGCCATGTAGCAATACCTCCTGATACATTTTGCGATAGATCTTTTACCAGTTTTCCTTCCGGATTGTAAATCCTAACCGATGCCCCTGTTTTAAGGTTGCCGGAGAGAATAAGGTTTACAGATGGATTAAATGGAGTAGGTTCCACCTTGAAATCAGTTCTTTCAACAACAGTTTGAGCACCTGATTTTCCATCAACACTAACGTGCGGCAGTGAATCTTCTATAATCACAAGTTCAAGTTGTGGTCTGTTTTCGGCAAACTCTTTGCTGTTGAAAGAAAGCCAGCCCACGGCTTCAGAATAATCCTGAACACAAAGAGTAACAAGGCCGTCAGAGGCAATTTGAGAAGAGGTATATTGAGTTACATCCCATTCCTGATACTTCAAGGCTTCGGTATTCAATCTGATAGTATCCAATGCAGATCCTACAGCGGGTTGGTTGGACCATGTCAACGTATTTTCAGACCAAGTATCAACATCCACTGCACATACACGAATTGGAAGCTCCGAAGTTGGTAAGGTCTGAGGATATAGTTTCAATGTGGCTGAAATTATCTTGGATCCTTTAAGTGTATTAAGATCGAACTTCAGATAGGATTGACGCTCATTCCCCAGTTCTCCTTTTACCACCAGCGCAGTAGATGAGGCATAGGAACCTGAGGGATTCTGGCTATGTCCAAACCCGTCATCCGTTGGGGTAAGAGTAATCCTGCGGATGAATTTAACGGAAGCCCTACCAGTGACACCATCAACTTTTGAACTACATGTAACCGTTGACGCTCCAAGAAGACCGAGACTCCTGACATTACCAACCGAGTCAATCGAAGCAAGTGCCGGTTTATCAATAGACCAGATAAGGTCGCTTTTTATTGTATCGATTGCATCATAACCGCCATCAGAGTATCTGTAAAACGCTGATAATTTTAACGTACTGCCAACAATAACAAGGCTGCTTTCAGGAACTACGATGATTCCGCTTCTTGGTAGTTTCTTCATCGTGACAGGATGGTTTAAAGTATCGCGGAAAGAGATTTGTACTGTGTCAAAAATAGTTCTGTAAAGAGGCGCTTCATATTTGAAAATCTTTTTACCAGAATCGCTGGCTAGTATTGCAGAACCACTGGAATTTGAGACTGCATCCAGATTGATAACTCCAGGCATCGAGACTTTCACACCCGATATCGGCTTACCTGTTAAGCTATCTGTAAATGTAAAGCGTACAGCACTTTCTGGATTTTCAATATTTACCGACGCTACAGACATAAGCGTCATGCTTGTTCCCGGAGCCTGTTCGACAGGAAGGACAAAGGTAATAGTTTCTGCACCGCCGCCATTAAATTGGAGCCCAACTTTAATGGTTGTCCATGTATTTATCGGATTGGATATAGTAACCTTATACTTGGAGCCGGATTCGTCCAGCAGTACAATACATGGTTTATCGACTGAAACACTGAGGCCGTATCGCACAACAACAGTACCTGCACTATAAAAGACAATTCCAGTCACCTTCAGTCCTTCATGTGTAACCGCCTGAAAGTCAGGAGTATTGATAAGCACCTTTACAGGAATAGAAAGGGAATAATTCTTTATCTCTTCTCTGCTCTTCCCCGGCAGAACAATATAGGTATAGGAACTGTTTGAAGGATTCAGGCCATGGTCAAGCCAACAGCTAAAGACATCGCCCGTGACGTTAGCGGTCGACTGAGACCCGTTGATGCTGCGCCAACTGCCCGATTGCTGCTGGTTGGCAATAGTGGCGCTGGTTGGATTGGGAAAAATGTATCCAATACTGTCATGGAATACCCATCGCAGGTTATCAAGTGTGCGGCTGCCCGTGGATAATTGTGTGCCACTTGAGGTGTCCGTAGCTGCCCACACATCACCGGAAAGATTGCACTGGTTTAGAGAAGTGTACACCGGATAAGAGCCAACACCATTTATTCCGGCTCCAAGTGCAACAACTTCGTTATCAAAAGAGAACCACGCCTTTTTCCCATAGATCTGGTCCCACTTATAATCAAATCCTACGGCTCCCCTTTTGCCATCTGTGACACCTCCAACAAAATCGGTGGTTCCCATCATCTCCGTTGCCCCGGGGCTAGGGTTATGAGGTGCAGTCGTTCCGGGAATGCGTGCCCAATCCCAAATTGGATATATCCCGTAATACTCATCCCCTTTACGCATAATATTGTTTGCACCGAAGGGCAGATAATAGTTCTTCTGGTTTTCTCCGTCGATGGCTTCAGAGCCCAATGTTCGTTTCGAACACATACGTACAGAGAAGGAGAAATCTTTATGGCGTTTCACATGATAATCGTTTCTTACAAACTGTTTTACACCTGTCAATGCAGAGTCATTGAGCCCCAGTACATGGTCTGCCATTGCGTTTAACTCAGCGCTTCTTGGAGAGATAATCTTGCGTAGTTTGGAAACATAACCCATATGGAATTTACCCCACCCTGACCTTGAAATCTCTCGACCGCCGCAGGAAAAATCCCAACCATTTCTTCGTATCATCCATTGGCTTCCATCCAGAATGTAGCTTACTAGAAGGTTAACTTTTGCGCTATCGTAACTGAATGAAAGACCCTGAGCACTTAGCAGCCAGGTTATATTGTCCTCCATAAAGCCGCGCCCATAACCTCCATTGTAAAGCAGCGGGCCATGCTGATAAAATCCAAGGTCGCCTTGAATTCCATCTCCCCAGGAGTATTTAATCTCATTCTTTAGGTATGTCAATCCATTAACAATAAGATCTACAGAATCAACTACCGCTCCTCTCCAGATTCTCTGCTGTGCTAACCAGAGAAGATTCTGTCCACCCTGCGTTTCCACATCCTTCGCCCGTAAAAACCGGCTTCCTGCGAAAAGTCTCGTACTGTCAACATGCTTTTTCATTAAAACAAGGACCGGCCCCAACTGCAGCTGCTGACCTATGTCGTCATACCACCAATTATTGGCGCTGATGGCAGCATCGTTGACTATCCAATAATCAAGCGCTGATACTGTTCCTCTTTTTAAAGCAGTGTCCTGAGCTCCTCCTCTAATAAAAGCGGCAGCCAATGTATGCAGCCTGTAAAGATGCTTCATGGGAGCCCATTCGGTTCCTATTCTTGGGACAGTATAATCTACATCAGCCCAGGAGCCATCCGTTTTTTGTGATGCAAGCATTGCACCGGCACCAACCGTATCAAAATCAGGCATAAAATAATCCTTGTATTGATACTCCTCGTAGAGTCGGCTCCATATTGTATCAACCTCTGTTGAGAATAAGAGAGAAGAGATCAGTAAGAATGGAATTAAGAAACAGGTTTTCATGCGGACTCCTTATTTTATCGGCCAAGTGTTATACTTTGAACAAACTTAAGATTCCCTTTTCTAGCTTTGACAAGGTATACTCCTGCTGAAAATGTCGAAGCATCCCAAATCACACTATTTGTATTTTTTGTTTTGAACTCAGCAACCTGCTGCCCCTTGACATTATATATTCTGAATTCAGAGAGTTCTGTTCCTGGAGCATGAAGAGATAAGGCAACGCGCTGATGAAAGGGATTGGGCAGGACATTAAGTGCAGGATGCAGGAGAGAATTACCGGCTTCTGATAGAGTGGATATCCCCGTATTAAAAAGCATGGGAGTGCCCCATGTTCCGGTGGCACCGCCACTGCACCAGGCTTTTTGGTTGACATCATAACCTATCAGGACAATACTGTCTGCACCTTCGACATTAACTGAAACAAATTCAGACCCGCTGTTGGAAATCATGGGCGCGCTTCTGAAGAGCGTATCGCCGTCAACAGCAACCATGAAAACCAGCGGGTTCGCGTCCCGGGTAGCTATGCGACTGACAAATCGGGAGTATTGTTTATTCAGTTTGTACACAAAATATCCGGTCGCGGTAAAGGTAAGGCTGTTTGGAAAGGTCTCGCCCTGAATAGTCTCTGTGGAATCCAGCCGCGCCCAGCCCGCCCAGCAACCATTATTAAAAGTTGATGGTGTGAGTTTGCTGACCCTGACAGAATCCTTGATGGGTGTGGCTTTAACCGGTAACTTGAAGGTATCGGGCAGCCATTCACCTAACCGTGACACCCTGATGTGCAAAACCGTGTCTTTAGCAATATTCATGGGGTTGACAAAAACACGACCATCGGGAAGAACATTGGCCAAAGAGGGCTCCAATCCCAGGAACCGGACGCCGGTATTACCGGAATCAATGCCAAAACCAGGGATGTTAGCGTAGACCTTGAGCCTCGTGCGCCAGACAAGATCTTTCAGGGTGTCGTTTTCAGGATGTACTGAAACCTGGTTGGTCGGGTTGGCAGACCAGGCGTGGTTCGCAAATTTGTAAAGCGAAATGGGGGTGGCGCTATTGGTTATGAAAGCAATGACCCCATATGTGCTCACGGGTATGGCACCCATTTCACCTGTTGGTATTGGATTCTTTGCCACCACATACCATTTGTCTGTTACATGATTGTAAGCGTAGAGAGAATCCGCCGTGCAGCCAATCACAGTACCGGTAACCGGGTCGTTAGCGATATGGAATAGGCCTATTCTCAAATCAAAGGGGGTTGGATTGAGCTTGGTGACCACAAGAGTTGTATCTATCCTGTAAAAATCCCTTGCATTGCTTGAACCTCCGCCAAAGATGACAGAATGGCCAGCCGGGCAGTATTCCGCGAGGCTTTCGTAATCCCCTTCTATGGCAAAGCCCGGACGAATGGTGTCCCATTTGTTCTGATGAATCCGGTAGAGGGAGATATTCCCTCTGCTGAAACGGAGTAGTCCATTCAGGTCAGGAAAATAATCGAGACATCCGTAGCTCCCGAAAGTCACGGGCAAGGGGCTGAGCCAGCTCTTGTTTGGCGCATCATAGCGATAGGCAATACCATCAGCCCAATAGATGTGATAAAAAACGCCCGCGCTGTCTATGGTCAGGTGGTCGTAGGTGTGCGCACCCAACCAGTTGTCTTTACTGACACTGTTTGGCATTGAATCAATGTACCAGGTGTTGTCCGACTCCTGATATCGGATAAAGCGCATGAGACTGGCATGCGGCGCGCCGATTTGCAGGAATTGACGTGTGTGTGGATCCCAGGAACCTCCGTTCGAAAAGGCAAAAACTGTTCCCCGGCCTCCCAGATAAAGACTGGAGGTGTTTAGAGAGGTGACGCTTTTAAATTCACCTGCTTTCAGAGAAAGAGCAGCATCTCCTAACATAGTTGACAAAGCTGCACTTACGATAATAAGTATCATTATAACGATGTTTAGTAGTTTGTTCATAGTGGCTCCTATTTTATTGTAAAGTTAATTTTAATGTTTGAAAGGTACCCAGACCCCTGGTTTTGACAATATATACTCCAGCTGGATATTTGGTGGCATTCCAGACAATGTCAGACTTACCGGTTGTATTCTGGTGAAACAGATGTTTACCATTCAGGTCGAAAATTGAAATATCCGTTGTACCGGAAGGAAGAGAAAGAGTGACCTGCTCACGAAAAGGGTTATGATTCGCACGAAGGTTAACCGCAAGCTGTTTTACTCGTTTCGATTCAACAGATACTGGTGCGCGGTATTTGTACAGCAACACAGGCCACTGTGATGTGGAAAGTAAGGCAACAACACCATAGGTATTAATTGGGATCATGGCCATATGGCTGATTTCCTGTGTTGACACCGGATTTTTTGCAATACTGTTCCACGAATCTGAAGATATGTCATAAGCGTAAAGACTGTCTTGTCTTAATGCTAAGAGTGTACCAGAGACAGGATCTTGTGTAAGGTGTGCGGTAGTCACACTCATTGGAAAAGGCGGTTGTTTAACAGCTTTTATCCGTAGTGTGCTGTCTATTATATAAAAGTTGTTATTGTTGTCACCACCACCGAAATAAATGAATTTACCAGATGCGCAATATTGTGCGATATTGTGAGGATAACCCATTGTTACATTTGTTAATGTTGTCCATTTTCTGGTTTTCAAACTAAAAAAGGTAACCTTGCCACCAACAACACGCAACAGACCATTTGCCTCTGGAAAATAGTCAAGAGTTCCGAAGCCAGTATTTGTTGCGGGAAGGGGAGAAATCCATTTATTGGTCTTTGTGTCAAAACAATATGCCACGCCATCAGACCAGTAGAGATTGTAGAATATTCCGGAAGAATCGATAGTCTGATGGTCGTAAGAATGGGCTCCGGCCCAATCAACACCAGCCGGCATTGGATAAATTTTCCATGTGTTTGTCACTTCCTCATAAGCTGCAAAACGCATACTGTTGCCATGTGGGGCTCCGCAGTAAAGCATACGGCCGGCAAATGGATCCCAGGAGCCTCCATTCGAAAAGCAAAAGAGAGGTTCATTTTGTACGCCGAATCTCCAAACATCAAACGGAGATATTGTGTTGAGTGGTCTGAAATTTCCCGGTTTTATAACGGCAGCGATATCAGCAAGATTCGAGGCAGTGGTATCAAGCACTGCAACAATCGATATCGTAAGAATTAAAATTGAGTTTCTAATCTTCATTTTACTTTCCTATGGCTGATGTGTTCGACAATTTTTGATTATTTAGGATTGTTACATTGTATAACTCGCAAAGAATGTGCCGAATAATATTGTGGAAATTATTCAAATTTAAGCATTTTATTCCATAAATAACATTTGTGACACTATTTTACATTCATTATCTTCATATTTATGGAAATACCGAATCTACCCTCTCTACTATCATCAAAAAACATTGAATTGATAGAGAGAATTACAAACACAAGCGAAAAGTATTGTTTGAATCTTCTCCATGATCGCAATGGTAATCTTATTTTAATTCTGGATCCTATATATGAACAATTTCTAACTATTGCAAAGGAGTTGACAGAATCAAAAGAGCTATCAAAGTACTATCAAATAGATAAGGATACCGAGAATCATCGAGTTTATCAAAAAACACCGTTTCGACTGCACATAGGATTTCATGAATTTTTTTCCAATTTACCCCTTACCAAACTAATATCAATCCAATTGGAAGGGGATCTTTTTTTCGGAAGAATCTTTTTCTGTGATATTCTTCCAAACATAGGTTCGCATGGTACTTCCACTTTTATCTTTGTTGATAGTGCCAAAGATACAATGGTTGGTTTTACCAATAATCTGTACAAGCTATTTAAAGAAAAATTTCCTAAACATGAATCCATGCTTGGTGTGCCTTTGTCAATTTTCTTCTCTCCTACTCCTCGTGAGTATCACGAACGGGCAAATCCTGAATTTAATCTTTCACATCTTAATCAGTTTTTAAAAGTTCAAGAGAATGATTTCTCTCGTCTACCCGATCCTGCACTAACAATTATGCCTTTTGATGATGGTCTAATGCTGACAAATGATGGATGGCATTGGAAGAATGATTCTAATGAGACACAGTACATTACTTTGTCAAGTATGGTTGATACATTGGATAATGATTTTTTCCTGGAACTCCATTATCAGAACCATTATGGTAACGGCCCCTTTTTGGTTTTAGGCGAAAAATATGTGAGGGAAGATCATCTACCTGACAACAATGGTTATCTTGTAGGGCGAAGTGCAGTATCAGAAAACGAGATACAAATTAAGTGCAATGGTTTTATTTGCCACACTGCACCGATTGTTTCACATTCACTATCGACAACAAAAATCTGCTTATGTAAGATTAATCAATCAATAATACTGTATGCAGATGAGATGCGAATCATTCAATATAACGATAGTGCATTTATTTCAAATAGGATGGCATATCTTTCAATAGGATTAAGGTCCGGTTATTCATGTACTCTTAAGAAAAGCACTTTAGGTGTGCGGAAAATGGTTAGTAAACTAGCTCGAGTGACCGGAGAGAAAAGCCACATAATACAGATGCATACACCCAACAAGGAACATTTTATACTGGAACGTTTCTTTCTCGCTGCCCTTTCCCGCTATCCGTTTCAGAATATTGCAGGATATTTCATGTATGATGTTACTACTATGATAAATCGTATTGAGACACTTGATACCCGTGTTCGAAGTCATATTCGCCGTGAGCAAAAACTGGAACGTTTATTAAAACGATTTGAGGCAACAGAATCTGATTTCATCAGTGTAAGTCCGATTATGGCTGAAATAAAAGAGAAGGCAAAAACGGTTGCACAAACTAACGCTACAGTTCTAATTGAAGGTGCTACAGGTACAGGTAAGGAAGTTCTTGCACAGTACATTCATGATTTGAGCCCTAGGCGGGAAAGATCCTGTATTAAAGTTGACTGTTCTACAATTCCATCTAATCTAATAGAAAGCCATCTTTTTGGTCATGAAAAAGGAGCCTTTACAGGAGCAATTGACAGAACGATAGGTTTGCTCGAACAGTCTGAAGGAGGAACACTCTTTTTGGACGAAGCCGGGAATCTCACTTTGGAAACACAGGCCAAGTTGCTTAGGTTTCTGAATGATCTTACTTTTACACGTGTTGGTGGATCACAATCGTTGTGCGTTGACACCAGAATAATTGTTGCAAGTAATGTTCCATTGTATGAAAAAGTAAAGCAGGGGCTATTCCGAGAAGATCTTTATTATCGAGTTAATGTGATAACTTTGA
Source organism: Fibrobacterota bacterium (assembly GCA_016788315.1). Taxonomy (GTDB): domain Bacteria; phylum Fibrobacterota; class OXYB2-FULL-49-7; order OXYB2-FULL-49-7; family JAEUSG01; genus JAEUSG01. Next base: position 9,193 of record JAEUSG010000118.1, read on the forward strand.
CTCTCCCGACACTTTCACAACGAAAAGAGGAGATTCCTGTTCTGTGTAGCCATTTTCTGGCTAAGTACAATCGAGAGTTTAAAAAGAGTGTTAAAGAATTTTCTTCTTCTGCGATTAACAAGATGATTCATCATAGTTGGCCTGGCAATATCCGTGAGTTGAAGAATGTCGTTCAACGTGCAGTATTGTTTTCAAATAAAGAAACTATTACGGAAGAACTTATTGTTTTTGAAGGTAGAAAAAAAGTTGCTACAGGACGGGAGAGGTCAAATTCGCCTTTTCTGCTTGAACACACAGATGACAAAGAGGTAATTCAGCTTCTTGCCAAATATTATGGAAGGATCACACCTACAGCAAAAGCGCTCGGTATGGCACGACCCACCCTGTATAAGTATTTAAAGCAAAAGCAAATTGATGTGACCCGCTTCCGAAAAGGGTTCAGAAGCGGGACTTAACTCTGCTTTTTTAATGATATCTTCCGTATTCAGCAGCTGTTCTGTACATAGCAATAATATTCTCAACAGGGGTATCCGGCTGAATATATGTATGTGCTGGGCCCAGTACGAAACCGCCACCAGGGGCCATTATGTCAAGAGTACGCTTAACCTCATCAGCTACTTCTAGCGGAGTACCTTTCGGAAGAACGTGGTGAGTATCGATACTGCCGTAGAATGTTATGTCTTTGCCGAAATCCTTCTTTAAACCCTCCAAAGCCATACCCTTCGCTGTTGTCTGAACTGGTTCCAGAATGTCAACACCGGCTTCTATAAGATCCGGAATGAATGGACGAACAGAGCCACAGACGTGAATCATGAACTTCAGTCCTTTGGCATGAACCTTTGCAGCCATTCTCGTAAGATATGGCTTTACCCATTGACGCCACATGTCCGGAGAGAAAAGCGGACCGTTGCTTGAACAGAAGTCATCTGCGATATAGTAAACATCCGGTAGCACAGGTGCATTAGCTAGAAGATTGTCAATTGCACCCTGAATATACTCTTCGCAATGATCCATGATTGACTTTGCGAATTCCGGTTCAAGAGCCATATCCATGAGGAACTGTTCCTGCCCTCTGGCATATGTGCTGTTGAAGTATGCTCCGTGGGTTATGTGTGCGATGAAAGCTCTGTCGCCCATCTCTTTGAATTTTTCTGTGTAATGGTCGAACTTTATTAATTTCGGATCAGGCCAGTTGTGTTTTTCAACGTCGGCAATTGTTGTTGCATCTTTAAGCGGAGGTTCACATATATCCCAATATGATCCGAAGTCAGCCTGAACTTTCTTTTTTGAATAACCCCACTGACTGATTTCGTGAGAATCTGAAATTTTTCTTCTTCTTGGATCGATTACATTCGGATCAACCATCCACTCATCTATTTCGAGCGCCTTGTAACATTCTTCCTTCGTTTTAACGCCAAGTGCCCGTGCGAGAAGAGGCCATACTTCCGCTTCTGCATCCATGCATAAAGGAATTCTGTCGCCTTCCTGATGATTTACGCTTTTGAGGAATCGTTCTTTGTGTGTCATTTATTTGCTCCAGATTGAGTTTTATGATAGAAATCTAACCTTATTCTAACATAAAACGGGAGTTAAATGAATTATAAATCATGTATATATCACTTATTTACACAAATATTATAGATACTATATGAAATATATATGATATAAGGCAGGGTGTCTAACAATAAGGGATGGAATTACACGGATAATTGTTGGCTAATTGGTGGCTGAAACCCTGTATTTTAATTGAAATTGATGCATCAATCGTGCATTTTTTATATGCATGAGAACAACATTAAACTGGAATAAGCCAAAAAACAGAACTAATTCTATTGGGATTGAAAGCTCATATTTCAGAAAGAAGTAGAAGCAGGCTTGCCAATTTGGGTGGTAAAGATCCAAAGGCTCGAGTTGCAACACGTCGTCGTTTGAAGTCTAAATGAACAGAATAATTGTCGATACATCAATTTGGATAGATCACCTCCACAAACGAGAAGCAAACCTTGTAAAACTATTAGAAGATGATGCAGTTGCGTGTCATCCTTTAATAGCTTCAGATTGTTGAACCTCATGAATTACTCTATTTTATTGAGCGTAATCATATTCCTGGTTTAGGGATTGGTTTAGTTGATGTTCATCTTTTGGCTACCTGTAGATTACATAATTGTAGAATATGGACTAAAGATAAAAAACTATTAGTTTTGGCTTCCAACATCTCGCAATCTCTTTTTAAGAAAGCATGTTTGTATAAATG
>JAEUSG010000201.1 GCA_016788315.1 Fibrobacterota bacterium
TAAAAGTGGCAATGTGTATCTTGCTTTTATGACACAACTCGATGCTTTTTTCATCCATGGTGATGATGCAGGAATCCAGGCCGGGTATCTTGACGATCCTGACGATCTAGGATTTGCTGTTATGCCTAAAGGCATCTCGATGGCTCTTAACGGAGAAGGTGCACCGCTTTTGAATGGTACCAATGCTGTCACGACTGGAGGTTGGTGGTGGGGCATACCAAAAGATACACCAGACAAAGATCTTTCAATGAAGCTTGTAGAATGGATTTTGTCATCATCGGTTCAGGCAGAGGAGGCGAGTCAGTTTGGAATGGTGCCGGTACGCAAGGACATTCTCGGCGACATCAGTCTTCTTTTCGGAAGAACATGGATTGCCGATGTTTACAACACATCTCTTAAGCAGCTTGTACATAACAAGTATAACACTGTTCCTCTTCACAGGGAATATGGTAAAATAGAAGCAGTTTATCTGGATGCATTTGACGATATTGTCATTAAAGGCAACAGCGGACCGTCAAACGGTGGTATGCAGTCATACATTCGCAAAGTTCTGGATAAATACCAGACACAAATTCAGGCTGTTAAGGAATAACAGATTCCCTAGCGTTCCCGTTTTGGTATTTTGGTTAGCGGGAAGAAATTGAATTGTGCAACGTAAACCCGGTCATTACCCTGGTTTTCTGTTGCCATATCCAAAAGCTTTCTTCTGAATGTCTGTATTTCACTCTTCATTTTTTCCGCTGTTTCCTTATTTACAAAGACAACAGCACCGGAAATGTCTCGTGTGTGCCGTGGAAAGCGGTCGATAGCTTCGGACGCAAGTTTCTGAATTTCTCTGTGGTAGTTTTGAACTGCAAGCGAACGAACTTCGTTACCTGTAGAAACTACATTTTCGGTTTTCTTGTAAGTATTTCCACTCTTTTTTATAATTCCTAGATTGACAAGAAGTTTTACGGAATCCTTTGCTTGTTTAGGTCTGATGGCAGGCATAAGGAATTTGCCCATGTGCAGGTAGTCTTCCTTCCAGGGTTTCATGCACGCAATTTCTCTTATGGCTGGATGCCACCACTTGGCGAACAGGTCGTGCTGGTTGCGGCGCATCGTTCTGATTGAACTGAATTTTGCATAACGCTGCATTTTATCGAAATGTGTTTGTCTGTCTTTGAATGTTTTTGCATCGTTAAAACGGACAAGAGCATCGAAGTATTTGGTCTCACGTTTCTGAAGCTGAAGTGCGGATGCAATTCGGGGTATGCTCTTTTTGGATAATGCCTTTTCGCCGGTTACAACTTTGAAAATAAAGGTCTTTGTCTTAAAACCTGCTATGTCGGCAAATTTCTGGTATGAGAATTTACGGAATTTCTTCTGTTCCTCGTAGTAGTCGCTTAAGAATTTTCTGTATTCGATGTACTCAAAAAGATTCGGCATATTAACCCTCCTTGCCTTTTTATTACTATTTACGTTTTCCCAGTGATTGATATGTATATGGTCCTACAATTAGCTTATTACCATCTACCTTTATAACATAGTTTGCTGTAATCCTTCTATTCGATGATTTTGTTAAAATTGGAATAATTTGAACAAGTCCGCCATCAATTGAGTATCGGAAAAAGAAATTACCCGTTAGTGTTTGTTCTCTGGCATCGTCTCTGATAAATGATACCTGGCCTGTACCGTCTTTGTAAAAGGCAATTGCACCTGAATCGCCCATCTGCCATAATCCGGTTATGCGACTTTCGATCGATTTGTGAAAGCCGGCCCAGTCACTGTTTTTCTTCTGCTCCTGTTTTTCGATGGTTGTCTGCTGCCATGTTTTAACAACCACCCGTTCTTCTTCAGTTACAATCTGCTCTTCGAGATCCTGTATCGCATCAGCCCTTTTTGCAGATGCTTTGCTTGCCTTGGCGGCATTTTCAAGAATTCGATCCAGTTCATCTGCATCATCTTCTGTAAAAACCTTCTTTTCTTCAGTCTGCTTTTGTGATGCTGTATCAATCCGGGCTGTGTCTTTTGAAGATTCTTTCTTCTTCGTTTTAGTATGTGCGGAGTCTGTATCTGTTTTGTCTTTTACCTGTTCTTCCGTTTGCTGTATTGTTTTATTAGAATCACTTGTGACAGTATCTTTAATAGGCAGTGTTTCCGTTGCAGAAGGAATTGCTGGTGGCAACGAAGGGGCATCTGCTGCTCCTTTTTTATTCATTCTGTAAATAATTACAGCTACGAGTAGAATAATTATTAAGGCTGTAATGATGGCTGTTCTTGTTTTATTCATAACTCAATCTTTGATTGTATGTAATATTTATTTATATTTCTGCACTTGCCAAGATATAACTTATAAAAGGAAGGTTTTATATGCCCTGCGGAAAAAAACGCAAAAAGAAGAAGATTAATCGTCACAAGCTTAAGAAGCGCCGCCGTCTCAACAGACACAAGAAGCGTGAACGTTATAAGAGCTGATAACTCTCTCTCTTCAAAAGCAAAAATTTTTCAAATAGCATACCGTCCTCGTCTCTTGTTGAGGGGGACGGTTTTTTATTGTGCCTTTGAACGGGCAAACCTTACCGTGGTTATGTTACCGCGTCCTAATACAGCGAAGTGTTCAGCGTAATGCTTTATAAGGAATATTCCTCTGCCATTTGGCTTATTAATGTTTTCAGGCGCAAGAGGATCAGGGAGTGATGCCGGGTTGTATCCCTGTCCCTCATCTATAACACCGATTGATATATTCTGCTGATTCACTTCATGCAGAACAATAACCTTTTTTCCTGTGTCATATTTGTTGCCGTGAATAATTGCATTAGTCAGTAGTTCGATGAGTACGAGACGAAAGTTTTTCTGGAATTTTATTGGATATCCTACCATATCCGCTTCATTCATCAGATCCCGTATAAGTTGTTTCATCTGGTCAAAATCGTGAATTGTAGTTATGTGCAGCTGCTCGGAATCTGTCATCTTTGTTAGTTCGAGCAGAGCAGGTTTTCTTGGGGGCGCTGAAATAGTGCAGAAGAACTTGGCACCAATGTCTACACTGACGACATCTCCCTTTTTGAGCTGTAGCCTTTTCTCCTCATATGACCATTCAGCGAAGATAGCAAGATGGCCACCGTTTGCTTTTAATGGCAGCTTATCAGAACCGCGAATCAGTGATACCGAATCGAGGCCTGCATTTGAGTATCGCAGCGTATTTGTACGCAGATCGATAATAGCTGCGAATGCATAGAAGAAAACATCGCTACCGATTACCTGCCGTATCTCTCTGTTTACCGATTTCATAACATCTGATGCTTTGCGCCCAGTCTTGAAATGGTGGATAAATGAGAGCTTGGCTGACGCTGTTGCGTAGGCCGCAGCAACGGCGGGACCGGATGTTTCTAGTGCAATAAGTGCAGCTTCGTTATCGTTAAGCCGGATAACATCAAACAATGATGCTTTTTCTCCTTCAGCAAGTGCAAAATCAGTTTTAAAAGAGAGTCCTTCAATATCTGGAAAAGAGGTTTTCCCCAGTCTATTTAGAAGGGCTGATGCGTCATTGGTATTAATAGTTTTTTTGCTGTTACCGTTCATTATTGTATTTCAATTATTTTAATGTTCTCTTGCGCTCAAACTAATTTACGCAAAATGAGTTAAGGTTTTCCACAAAAAATATTGGAGAAAATAATGAAAGAGACAGCCCTACACAGCAGACACATTGATCTTAAGGCTAAAATGGCAGAATTCGCTGGATATGATATGCCGATTCAATATTCCGGCATAGTTGATGAACATATGGCAGTACGTAACGCTTCCGGCGTATTTGATGTCTCCCACATGGGAAACTTTTTTATTTCCGGCAAAGGCGCCCTCTCTTTTCTTGATTCTGTTCTGACCTGCGATATGACCAAAATCGCAGTAGGACAGGCAGTATATACGCTGCTCTGCTATCCCGAAGGTGGAGCTGTTGACGATTTGATCGTTTATTATCTTCGTCCAGACTATTTTATGCTGATTGTCAATGCTTCGAATATTGATAAAGATTTTGACTATCTGGTACAGCATAAAAAAGGTGATGTCACTCTTGAAAATAAAAGTGCAGCTCTTTCAATTCTCGCTGTTCAGGGTCCCAAAGCTGTAGAAATTGTCGACTCCATGTCAAATGGAGCCCTGTCTGGGATGAAACCCTTTACGGTTAAAGAGGGTGTAGTTGTTTCCGGTGTAAATGCTATTG
>JAEUSG010000234.1 GCA_016788315.1 Fibrobacterota bacterium
TTAGAACTCTAAGCGCCAGGTTGATTTTAGCATTTGATTTGATTGTTACGGGCATATTCTGTTAACCATTTCTGTTGTATTGAATTTTTTTAGCGTCTCATTCAGCAAGCGTCCATATTCATGAAATGGTGATTGATGTGCTTTGCTGGTATTGTTTCTCAGTAGACGGGTTTCAAAGTTATAAGCCTCTTTTCTGCCGCTGCGTCTATCTGCAATGTTTAATTCAGCACGGATAACAAAAGTATCGCCCCTCATCGCTACAACAGGAAAGGTCAGAGCAATAAGTGCGTCCGCCATGTCTGGATGTTCTACTGTCCGGTAACTGCAGTTTCTCATTCGTCTGTTGAATTCTGAATTAAATTTGTTAAAGAGGTCATCGCTTAGATTTATGAGTACTTTGCTTTCTGTAGAATCGTTAGGCCAGTCAGGCAGTTTTTTCAGTGATGTGACGGGTTCATGTTTTTTTATGTAAACAGAAGCATATCGTAAATCCATCCCGGCAGCGGGAGCTATACTCTTAGAGCAGTTTGATATAATAAATGCGCATATTATAAACGTTATTATCTTCTTCATATTCTATTTCGCTATAATAGCAAGTTTGCCTGTTTCAAATCTTTTTACAGAATTGTCTGCCTGTTTTTCAACTATAGAATAAAGATATATTCCCGGAGATACAACAGTGTTTTCAGAATTTGATAAATCCCATTTGAATATTCTTTGTGAAGCATCTCCTGATTGAAGAACATGTGAGCATCCGCTGCAGTCTGAGCTAACTTTTCTCACCAGTTTACCGGAAAGAGAGTGAATCAGGAGTTCGGTGTTTGAAGAAATACTGCTGGATGTTACAAACACTTCTCTCTTTGTCAGTTTTGCTGGAAGAGGAAATGCAGCACTCCTTACAGGTTTGTTGATGTAATTCTGGGCAATTATGAATCTATAACTGCCGGAAGAGTCTGCAGATAGTGATTGTCTGAATGCGCCATAGTTTATTTCGAGGAGACCGCCTGTTGTAGTTAGAGCGTTTGCCAGAAGAATACTGGCGGTGTCAAGAGCATAAAAGCTGTATCTGGGACCATTATCTGTAGAGGAGACAATTTTCAAAGATGCACTACCGTTAGAGATTAATTGTTCGATAAGGTTGTCGGTTTTTACATGAGTTAGGGTAAGATAGGCCTGTAAATGGCTTGTTTCGTCGTGTGCTGTATCGATATTTGCATGTTGAATTCTGTTGAATAGATCAATCCCAGGTGCATACTGATCACCGTTTTCTGTAGAGAGGGTACATACGATTTGCTTTGTTAAAGAGAGTTCTGCATAAAGCCCGTTTGAGATGGCCTTGCGAAAAATCTGGCCAGCTGATAACGTATGAAAACGGCCGCTTTCATTTAGTGTAAGCTCCCGGTCAAATGTTTTGCCGTTGGAGAGTAGGACATATGGACTACTTGAATCTGATATTATAATCTGGTTTCGTGGAAGAAAAAGTCTGCTTTCTGCCACAACTGAAGGAGAAACGGCTGGAGAAAGCAGAGTAACTGCAGCAGGATCGGCTGAATATGCAGGAATAACTTTTAATCCCATAAGTTCAGCGCTTCTTTTTAAAAATAGAAATCCATAGGGAACAAGCTTGATATTTAAAAATATATCCTCACCATTTGTTATGTTTTTTACTGGTGCATCTGGCCAATAGGCTGCATCGCGAAAGCCTGTACTGAAAGCGGATCTTTTTCCAGTACAGAAAAGCCATTTTCCAAAATCTGCCATAACAGTGTCAATGTTGCCGGATAAATTTTTCCGGCGGATGCTGCCTCCAAAAACTTCATCGAAATTTGTTTTTCCATCCCTGAATGCTTCCCATACATACCTGTTTGCTTCGTGGCCATACTTTTCATCCAGGTACATGGGCCAGACTACTCTGTCGTAATTGGAATATGAGAAAGTATCCAAAACCTGGTTTGTATTTTGGAACAAGCTCTTGGAAGAGTTGATATATTGAATGTAATCATTGACGTGGGGATATATTTTCTCTTCCATCCATGTAGCTGATGGTTCACAGAAAAAGGTGTTTATCGGCGAACCTACGTAATGAAATTGAATAACATGAAAAAGTTCGTGAGCAATTGTAACACAGAAACGATCTTTGATATCTACTCTTCTTTTGTCAAAAAATGAGAGATTGTTGTCCACTTCCATCAGTCGGTTGTCGTATGTATATGCGTATATTCCGCTTTCGAGATTTATCATGTTTATGCGAATAGAATCATTCCCGTCAGCATATCCCAGATAGTTACGGATAACTTTATATGAACTGTCCGCAGCCTGTGCAACCCATTCAACGTAGTCAGGAACTCCATTTGTGCTTTTTTGCCACTGACCTGTTGGGGACAGAGTAACAGCATCAGAATCCGGCACAGCAGACGTCCCTTGGGTGTAATAGTAGATTGGAAATTTACCGCTTGGGGAGAGGTATCTTTTTTGCAGGCTATCCGTGGCTGTTTTTGACATGTAATAAGAGCTTGATTTTTTGAGTCTTGCAGCCAGAGCCGGGGGAAGTCTATTTATGTTCTGCAGGCAGTATTGATGATATGCTGTTCCGCAGCGTACAGGCTGTTCAAAGCCTTCAATTTGTGCTATTTCAGCATGTAAGCTGGTTAAAGCCGGATATACTTTCGAATAGAAAGATATAATTACAAAAAGTGTTATAATTGCAGTTCTCATAACTCGTTGAATTAAAATAAGAAATAGCACTTTCAGAAGAAAGGATAATTAAAAAGCTAAAGTTGTCCTTCTTGATTACCGATGATCATATAGAAAAAGTTGGGCATTATATAAACACCTACCCTTGGTGTAAAATAGTGCGGGCGGCTTCCCCAAGTATTGCCTGTGCTGTTTTTAAGAGCTCCTAACTTTCTTCAACCTCGTAAAAGGCAGGTATGAACTACTTGCCTTTTTTTGTTTTATACGGTCAGCTGATTTATATATTGTATTAATAAATGGGTAAAAACAGCTCTTGTCCTGTTACCGGACTTGAAATTATTCAAAAAGATGAGTGGAAATGCGTCTCAGCTGACGGTAAATATAATGCCCGCTTTACGGTCATTGGCGGAAGAGTAATTCATTCAGATGTAAACGGCTATACAACTATAGACATTTCAAAGCAGTATCTTGATCTGCTGGATCATATATGTGACACTCAAATCGGTCAGGGCCGGAAAGCAGTCCTTGTAGAAAATTATTCCAATCATTCCGGTACGTCAAGTGAAGCGCGAAACTATTATTTGTCAAGACAGCGTAAAAATGAAAGATTAAAGGGAGTTGTCTTTTATCAGGCATCTTCGCTCTTTGCCATGATGATAAGGGTTGGACGACTTTTCGCTCGGCTTCCCTTTCCTATAGAGATCACCGCTAATTACGGTGAAGCAATGAAAACCGCTATTTCAATTCTTAATGATTTTAATAGAGGGAGAGCATCGACCAGGCTATATATTACCAGGGAGGAGTTTGACAGCGAGATTGATAAGCTGATTACCTATATGGGGTCTATTAATTGGAAAACTCCAGGCAGTCCTGGTGAAGACATGAGTGCGCATATTTCAGATGACTTCAGGCCCATGTATGATGCCCTGAGTATTATGAAAAGTGATTTCGATGAAAAAGAACATGAAAAGGCTGCAGCATTGCAGCGCACCCGTGTTATTCAGGAACAGCTTCATCATGCTGAGAGGATGCAGACAATAGGGACACTTACAGGCGGAATTGCTCATGATTTCAATAATATGATGAGTGCAATAACCGGCTTTGCCACACTCTTGAAAAAGAAGCATGGTGCAGCCGATCCTGGAATTGACAGATATGCAGGGCTGATTCTGGAAACCGGCAACAGAGCATCAGATCTAATTCAGAAACTGCTTGCTTTTGCTAGAAAAGGCAGAGAGGAGAAGCTGCCTATATGCGTGGACGACATATTTGAAAATCTCTCTCCAATGCTGCAGCATATGCTCAATAAAAAAATAACGGTAAATTACCGATTTAATGATTCTGCAGTCCGTTTCATGGGAGATTGTTCCCAAATCCAGAATGCCTTGCTGAATTTAGCTATCAATGGAGTTCACGCAATGCCTGATGGCGGGACCCTTACATTTGGCAGTAGGCTTGTGGAACACAGCGAGGAATCAGTTAAAGAGCTTCATTTAAGCATTGCACCGGGGACATATCTTGAATTATCTGTTACTGATACAGGAACCGGTATTTCTTCAGAGGCGGTTGAACACCTGTTTGAACCTTTCTTTACAACTAAGGGGGCTGGAAAGGGAACAGGGCTTGGTCTTACGAACGTTTTAGGCACTGTAAAGCATCATGGCGGATCGATAAGCTTTAAAAGCGAAACAGGGCGTGGGACCACTTTCAACCTTTACTTCCTGTCAGTCAGAAACGGAGCATAATGAGTACTTTTTTTCCAAGCAGGCAGCCCCATCTGGACAAAAAATGGCATTTTATACTGGAGGACGGCAGGTGTGTTACTGTACTCGCAAGAACCCTAAAATCTGCCAGAGAAATTGCGGTTCAGTGCTACCGTGCCAAAGTTAAGCGCAGAGCAAAAAAAGATGGAAACAAATAACAATAATGGAGGTTGATTATGGCTCAGGACAAACTTGAAGAACTGAAAAGCATTCTTTTAGGTGATGAACTCAAACGTTTCGACACAAAATTCATGGAGTTCGGCGACAAGCTTCAGAAACTTTCAGAAAGCGGAAATGATCCGGAAAAAGTCAAGCAGGAGCTGGAAACACGGATTACTTCAATAGAAGATAAGCTTGGCAAACTTCAGGGAGATGTAAAACTCGGCTTTGAAAAAATAATTGACACAATAAATAGTCAGTTCAAGAAAATGGATGGCGAAATCTCTGATCAGAAGAAAGAGGTTGAAACCATGAAAAAGAAGTTTGATGCTTTTAAACAGCTCTTTGCTGATAAGTAAAAGTGTTATTTCTTTTTTTGCTGATTTCTGCGCTCTCTGTTTCTTATGCCGGTGATACTCTTAGAGTAAAGCATTCCTTCGCCGCTGTATCTGTTGACGGAATACTTAACGAGCCTGTATGGATGGAAGCAGAGAGCACAGATGTTATTAAAACCCCTTGGGGCGGCGGTCGCGGTTCAAGAATGAAAATGCGCATCCTCCGAGATGATTCTGCTATTTACATAGGCTTGAATGTCATAGATACATCAATCGTTGCAGTCTGTACTACCGGAACTTCAATTGATGGTGATGAAATGATAGAGATGCACATCTCTCCCGATGCTGCAAATCCGGCCTATTTCTATTATCTGGAGCACAATTTAAGGCAAATTAGAAGAAAGGGGATACGCCATTCACAATCATCGGGAAAAAATGATTGGAATACAGTCTGGCCAAACTCCGATCAGATAACGATAACATATAAAGTTAACGGTACAATTAATGATCAAGTCCGTGACACCGGATGGTCTGAGGAAATCAGAGTTCCGTTTTCTGTCTTTACTGGATGGCAGACAACTTTGTACGCTGCTCCAGCCGGCTGGAAACCTGCTACACCACCGTCAGATAGTGTCGTCTGGCGTTTTAATCTGTGCAGACAAAATCAGAATTATTACAAGGACTCACTCTCTGACTGGACAATATGGAACCACAATGGGAATTACCCCTATGGTGTAACCGGGGTACATCTGCATGATCACAACAACTTTGGCACAATATTATTCCTGAAAGATCGTATATCTGCGGAAAAACGCGGTGTCAAAGATTCTGAAAAACTTGAATTATCGCCCAATCCATTCAGGTCCAGTCTTGGCATAAATTTCCGAGGCGAAAAACCTGTTAAATCAGTTATTTTATCCCCGGACGGCAAAGTAGCAGGAATATTGGAGTTTTCTGGAAACGGAAAAAATCGGCATGCGGAATGGAAACCAAAGAATATTCCAGCAGGTGTTTACATCGTTTTGCTTTCCTTTGCCGATGGCCGTCAGATTAGTGTTAAAACTCTTTTGCTAAGGTAGTGTAGACGCATGATTGTGATTGTTGATTATGATGCAGGAAACTTGACATCGGTTAAAAGGGCGCTTGATTTTCTGGAAATTGATTCAAAAATCACACCCGATCCTAAACAGATTATTGAGGCCGAGAGGGTGATATTTCCGGGCGTTGGACACGCTTCAACAGCGATGGATATTCTTCGAAACCGGGGTATTGATACAGCTCTTCGCGAGGTGTTTCGTAAGGGAACACCGTTAATGGGAATCTGTCTTGGAACTCAGATAATCCTGTCTGAGTCGGAAGAGGGAAAAACATCTTGCCTCGGTCTGCTGGACGGTCTCTGTCCTAAATTTTCTTTGAAGAATTCTGCTTTGAAAGTGCCTCATATGGGTTGGGATTCAATAAGATTTGTCCGCCCGCACCCTGTGCTTGAAGGGGTTCTTCCGACAGATGAGTTTTATTTTGTGCACTCATACTTTCCGCAGCCTGCAGATATGCGGGATGTTATCGGTTTTTGTGAATATGAAATAGATTTTCCAGCTGTTATTGGCAGAAATAATCTCTTTGCAACTCAGTTTCACCCGGAGAAAAGCGGGCAGGCTGGTCTTCGTATACTGAAAAACTTCAGTACATGGGATGGGAAGCTATGATAAGCAAAAGAATAATTTCCTGTTTAGATGTTAGAAATGGCAAACTTGCAAAAAGCGTAAAATTTGTAAATACTGTTGATATCGGCGATCCTGTTGAAACTGCAAAGAGATACTATGAGGATGGTATTGATGAATTGGTGTTTTACGATATCACGGCATCCAGCGACAATCGGAGTATAATGCTGGATGTTGTAAGTAATGTTGCTTCGCAGATATTTATCCCTTTTTCTGTCGGCGGGGGGCTTCGAACTGTTGAAGACTGTATGAAGGTTCGTCTTGCCGGTGCTGAGAAGGTTAATGTAAATACAGCGGCAGTTGCCAATCCCTCCCTTATTTCAGAAGCTTCAAAAGCACTTGGTGCTCAAGCTGTTGTTCTTTCAATGGATGTTCTGAAAACTGAAATAAATGCTTCTACCCCTTCCGGTTATGAAATTGTTACTCATGGCGGCAGGACTAGAACGGGGCTGGATGCTGTTCTGTGGGCTATAAAAGGAGAGAAGCTCGGAGCTGGTGAACTCGTTGTCAATTCTATAGATGCGGATGGTACAAAGGAAGGCTATGAGTTGAAGTTAACCCGCATGATTGCAGATTCTGTTGGTATACCGGTTATTGCCTCAGGCGGAGGTGGTAAACCGGAACATCTCTATGAGGTATTAACCCACGGTGGGGCTGATGCAGCTTTGATTGCATCTATGCTGCATTATGGCGAATATACCGTAAAATCGGTAAAAAACTACCTTTCGCAGCGCGGAATAAAAATAAGATTACTATAGTTTTTTGAACCACAGCTCATTTATTTACGACTAATCCCCAGGAGTCGTATATAAATTGTTTTTACATGTAATAATCGCGTTGTATATGACCTAAACGATATATTATTGTTTGTATATATATACTGTATTGTACGATATGGATTCAAGGAGGTATTTGTGAAAATCAGCACTATGTCAAGCTTTCGAGTGTTAGTAATGTCCCTTTTTGTGTTGCTTTCGCAAGCATTAGGTGCATCAGACACATCTTTCTCTTTCGTGAAACATATTCTTAACGATACACTTGGGCGCGATACAATTTTTCATCGCGGATCTATATCCAACCCCACACAGGCAGTAGTGAATTTGATAGCGAAAAGCAAGGATGGCGGCAGGGAAGGGTTAAATATTTTGATAGCCTCAGATTTCAGTACATCCATGCAGGCTAACGCACAGGATACCGCAGTCGCAAAAATATTTCTGGTTAGAGATGCGGTGCGTCAATTTATAGATAGAAACTTAAAAACAGATGATGGTTTGGCTTTAATGCGTTTTTATCACAGGTATCATATGTTTCCTGAAAAGGAAAAACCATATAAGAGAGTATCTGTTGATTATTATTCTGTAAGAGTTGAAGCCGGCGGCAGAGTAGTCCTTCGTGACACATTCAGAACAGACCTTAACATAAGATATTTCCGTAGTCAGCAGATTGGTGGTGGTTACGATTCCTACAATAGTCCAAGGCCAAGACACACATTTGGCAATGTCCTCGGCGGTATTGATAGATATGGACAGCCTTGGGGTAGAAATCAATTCGGCGTTGTAGTTGATTCTTTCAGAATAGGCGGCGTTGGATATGTTCTTGACACTGTGCTTAATGATTCTGTTTTATATGTTGATGGTAATCCTCCTGTATCAGCAAGTGTTTCTGCCAGGGCAATACGTGAAGGAATCAATTTTGGACACAGATTTCCGAGAGATGAAGTTTATTCTGATACGTTTCACTTTGTCCCCGGTTCTTTGAAAGGTGCAGCTTCAACTATATATATGGGCAATGCATATGGTGCAGCTTATACTCTCGATCAACAGTTATCATATGGAATTGACAAATTGTGGTGGGAATTTTCTCATTACCAGTATTCAAGTATGGAACCCGCCTTCCCCAATTTTGATACAAGCCATTGTCATAATCTCCTGGATCCGGCTGCGCCTGATTTTTCCTGGATTAGTTATGACGAGTCGCATTTTGATACACGTGTTCATGGAGGAAATACCGCGGTATATTATAACATGTGGCAGGCCGTTCGTTATGCTCTTACGCATAATGACAAAGCAGCAGCACCTGTAATAATCTTCCTTACAGACGGTACTGATGAGGCTTCTCCTCAGGCTTTTCGGAACGCAAATCCGGTATATAACACATTTACGTCAAACCCTTACCCTATTCCCAGACATTTTCAGACTATTCCGAATGATACAAACTACGGACTTGTCCGATCACAGTTTGAAAGCTTTATGCGCGACAGTATCGGCAGCAGAGTTTCTCTTTACACAATTATTCTTGATACCTTCCCCGGCAGACCGGATTATCAGACCTTGTGGCGCTCTTCAAACCTTAGCAGTACGGTTGATAAAAAGCATTTTCATCTTTTAGCTGGATCTGACCTTGATTCTATTTATAATCTCATCGGCAAGGAAATCCGTGTAAGTGTGGCCCGTCCTATACTGAATCAGCCTATGTTTGTTGATATGCTAAATAAGGTTGATGGAGCGAGATATATTGCCGGTTCATTGCAGGCAGGTCCCTCAAATCTTATCAGTTTTGACAGTATAAAAGTGGATTCCACCGGAGATAATTACATTTTCCGGTTCTATTCTCAGGCATTGGATGCTTATCAGTCATTCGATTATTTCTATCGCATCGAAGCTGATATTACAGCCCCTTCTCTGACGCCTAAAAGAATTGTTCTTAATCCTGATCCGCTCTTTTCCAGGATTCAATACTATAACACAAGTAATGTCCTCACAACTCAAAGTTTTAATGCTGATACTCTTTATGTAAAGAGTACTATTGATCGTCTTTTATTGTCCCGGAGTCCTACTGTTTTAGATACTTCTGGTATAGGCAGCGGTAGTCGTATTCTGTCGTATTCCATTTTAAACGATGCCGTTGATACTTCTATTGATCTTTATTCTTTACTTCGTCTTACCGGGTCCAACAGCAGTCAGACCATGTTGCCGGTAAGTACAAGCTGGAGCTTTAATCCATTGGCATGGCTGGATAATGGTTCCCGCACAATTTCGGAAGCCTCTTTATCAAATGTAAAGCCATATGTTAAGATAACCTATGAGCCAAACGGTGTGAACGATCAGGCATACGATTTACGTTCCCG
>JAEUSG010000305.1 GCA_016788315.1 Fibrobacterota bacterium
TTCTGACCGCCAGCTATAATGAATGGTGTTTTTTCAACAGCAGAACGCATTCTTTCGGCTGTTTCGGTTGCCATGTCCTCTCCCGATTCGACGACACAGGCGAATTCCTCTCCGCCGTATCTTGCCACAAAGTCAACATCACGTCTGATAGAGTTGCGTAGAACATCTGCAACTCCCTTAAGAATTGCGTCTCCTGCCGGGTGTCCATAGGTATCGTTAATCTTTTTGAAATGGTCTATGTCGCAGAGAATAAGACCAAGGTCGCCGCTCTGGCGCCTGACACGCTTAATGCTGCGCTCAATGGCATTCTGGAACTCCCGGTGGTTGGGCAGCATGGTCAATCCATCCATCGTGGCAAGATGTGTCTGAGCTGCAAGCATTTTTACCTTTTCAAGGGCAAGACCTGTTGCATTTGAGAGGTTGATAACACCCTCTACATCTATTTTTGAAAACTGATGAGTAACAGCGCTTTCAAGAGTGATTGCTCCTATGCAGATCTCTTCGCTGCCGGAAAAAATTGGTACAGCTAAAATTGACAGAAGCGAATCGGAGTGTTTCTCTTTGGAATTGAATCTGGGAACATATTTACCCTGTTCAAATGAGCGCTGGACAACATCCTTTTTAATATATACTAGACCGGCAAGACCATTTTCCGAAAAAGTAAACGGGTAATTTGCAAAATTCTCTTCATCAACACCTTTGGCAAAACGGACACGTGCTTTTTCTTTCGCCCCCTCTTCCAAGAGAGAGACAGTAATACGATCCGCCTGTGTAACACGCTGAAGAATATCTCCCAGCAGCAGGACGACATCGTTTTCTGTTTCGCACTTGAAAAAAGCGCGCTGAAGAACAGAAAGCGCAGTAACTTTATCGCGATCGATCCGATTTTCAAGCTGCAGATAGGCATAATACTGAAATGCAGCTCCTAAATGTGCGTAACGTTCAAGAAGCGCCAGCGTATTATCGGAAAATGCATTCTTTTCCTTTGAATCAATAACCAGTGCTCCACGGCATGACTCTTCGATTGTTAAAGGCACCGCTGCAATTGACTTGATACCAACATCGCTTTTATAATAGATAAGCGTATTTGAGAGAGCTCTGATATCACCTTCAAGAACAGATCTACCCCCTTTTTCCTTCAGAATTTGTCCGACTAAACCATCTCCAGGTTTAATCATGGCCCCCAAGGAAACATCCTCAGATTCAGAATCATACAGGAATAGCTGTAGCGCACCGGTAGGACTGCGCCTGAAAAAAGCGGCTGTATGGCAGGGAACATTTTGTCTGACCAGATCCAAAATTGTTCCCAAGGTCTCAAGAATCTGAATCTCTATAGTCTCCCGAACTGACCTTTTGTACTCCGGAGTAAGAGCTTTTGCTGAAGTTTCAACATCGCTGTTCTCAATTTCCTCTCTAACGAACTCTGGGGCGATATCCGAAGGGGTTGCTTTCTTTTCCGGTTTAACAGAGCTTCTTTTTGAAATGTACTGTTTTACAACGGGGAAAATGATGATTACTGCAGCAGCGAGTGTTATAAGAACTGCTGAATTTTTACCGCTTCCGGCAGCGAATCCGGCAACAAATAATGTAAGAACAAATAGTATAAACGGCAGTGGTTTCATTCGTACCTTGCTACTTTAAGGAAATAGAGCATACCGACAGGAGCAAAGATAATTGATCCGAGCCACGCTCCCAACATAGGATTTATAGTTCCTCCCTGCCCCATGCCAATACCTAAATTCACAGAAAAATAATAAAGAAAGCCTATAAAAAGGCCAATTCCAAAATTCCGCGCCATTCCGCGCTTTCCTGTCCTCACCGTGAGCGCTACACCAAAAAGAGCAACAACAAAAATTATAAAGGGCATTGCCACCTTCACATGCAAATCCGTAACAAACTTTGCAATCCTGTAAGGACTTTCACCTGCTCTTTTTAAAATGTCTATATATTCTCTCAATTCAAAAAATCCCATCTCCTCAGAATTCTTTTTGGGCCGGAGAATATCATCCGGCTGTTCTTTTATAGCTACCGGAAAGTCCTTAAACTCTTTAAACTTCTCCGACTGAACACCATCAGATTCAAATGACCTTACAACAGCATCCACGGCAACCCACTCTTTTCCATTCCAACTGAAAGAGGCACAGCTCACTTTTCTATATAGCTTGCCGTCCTTAAAGAATTCAATATCTACCGACTCACCTCTCATTCTTTCTGAATCATAGTGGCTTTTAAAGCGGAAAATGACGTCATTATAGCCGCGATAAATGAAATCCGTTCTGACTGCAGGCTGCTGAGCCGGCTGTTTTCTAATGAGCTCCTTATACAGCTTTTCCTTTTTCATGTTTGCTTTCGGAAGGAGTGTCTCATTCAGGACTATGTTCAAGCCTGTAAGCAATAACGAAAAGAGAAGTATAGGCATTGAGATTGCGGCAAGAGAAACCCCGGAGGCTCTCATTGCTGTGATTTCGCTGGTTTTGGCCAAACCGCCTATTGTCAACATTGTTGTTATAAGCAGTATTATTGATATGATCAGATTCAGGATATATGGTATCTTGGCGAAGTAATAAACGGCAACAACAGACATAGGAATATCTGTAAATCTTCTCAGCTGACCGACATAATCAATTATTATGTAAATAAACAGAATTGCAGCAGCAGAGAGTGCCAGATTTTTAATAAAACGCATCAGTATATAGCGACGTAGAATGGAGAGAAAAGGCATGTCTTTAGTTCTCCTCTCCGGAAGATTTTTTCTTGCGAAAACGGGATAGAGCGTGACTGATGCGGAGGGTAACAGAATAATCGCGTTCCTTAATCATACGAACGAGCAGCCACCCTCCTATTCCGCCAACTATCAAGTTCGGCGACCACATTGCAAGCCAGGGCGGAACAATCATATTGTCTGCTAGCGTCTCTCCACCTATCAAGAAAATCCAATAGATAACAAAAAATGCTATGCTGTAAAATGAACCTGCTCCAAGCCCGCCTGTTCTTGCCATGATGCCAAGAGGTGCGCCAATTAAAGCAAATACCAGGCAGGCAACTGGAATGGAGAATTTCTTATGAATCTCAACCCCATATTTACTAATCTGTCTTTCGGAGTTTGCAAGATAGAAGCTGTGCCTTTCGAGCTGAAGCTGCCTTCGCCGCTCTTCGTTATAGCAGTTCTGCTGTGCTGCATAGGAGATATTACCAAAAGAAAAATGGGCTGTTTCCGCAACACCAGCTAGACTATCTATTTTTCTAGACGGCGTTGTTTCCATCAGCTTTTTAATCTCCTGCCTTTCCCGTTCGGCGTCACTTTTGAATGTTTTTATTTTCTCATTCATCATTTTTACAGACATCTCTCTGTCACCCCGCATATGGTCGCCGGCAATATTGTTCTGAGAAGTCTCGTTATCGAGATAGACCGACTGCTCCTTGAAAATTGTCCGGAAATAATCGTCAGGGGCATTGCCACCCTCCTGATGCGATTCACCATTATAGAGGGTAAGTTTAACAATTGTTCCGGAATTCAGATAATCAAGCCGCCCTTTTTCGGCAAATGTCAACGTCTGTTTATCCCGATCCCTGTGGTAAATGCGAACATCATGCAGTTCCCCTGACAATGGGCTTATCCTGCCGATAAGAAGGCGATAACCCGGGAATGACTCAATAACGTAGCCTTCCTCGATAAACGCCACCGGTTTACGCTGGGAGATATCTGTAATAAGAGCAGCAGCTTTATGGTTAGCCTCCGGTAGCACTCGGTCGTTGAACCAGACAAGACCAGCTCCGACAATCATGGATATAATAATTGAGGGTGCGATTACCTTAATTGGATGGATACCTGCCGCTTTGAATGCTACAATCTCATTGTCCCCTGCCATTCTTCCATATGCTATGAGTGTTGAAATCAGCACTGCCATCGGAAGTGACAAGGCAACCATCCAGGCCATATTCAGAATAAAAAGATTTAGAACATCAAAGACAGACAGCCCTTTATTGAAGATGCTATCTACAATAGAGAGC
>JAEUSG010000655.1 GCA_016788315.1 Fibrobacterota bacterium
AAAGAACGATTCTTCTAGTCATGATAGTAAAAAAATTTAACGTTCAAATTGATCACAAGATAGTCAAGTATAAGAAAAAAGTATGCCATGAAGTAACCTTTCGGAACGCGGAATTACGAGGGCGGTTTTGATCTCCAACCGGTCATCAATACCCCTCCATTCTGGTTGCCAGAAGCATTCCAAGTTAGTATATTTGAAGCTATGCCATCTGTGATTTCGGGATATGAATATGACATCTTTGTTTCATATCGTCATAAGGATAATAGAAGTACTTCGGGGCCGACATTTCAAGCTCAGGGATATCAGGTAAGTAATGGATGGGTTACTGACTTTATAGGCGATCTTAGAAAGGAACTGGAGAGCACATTCAAGGAAGATATCTCGATCTATTATGATTCCAATCCGCATGATGGTTTGCTGGAGACTCATAATGTAGATAAAAGCCTGCAGGGCAAACTGAAGGCAGTGATCTTTATTCCCATACTTTCTCAAATTTATTGTGATCCGAAAAGTTTTGCCTGGCAGCAGGAGTTTTGTGCATTTAACAGGTTAGCACAGAGCGAACCCATAGGTCGTGATATAAAATTACGGGATGGCAATGTTGCCAGCAGAATCTTGCCGGTCTCTATTCACAATTTGGATCCGGAAGACCGCAGCCTGTTTGAGTCTGAATTGAACTCCAAGCTGCGCTCTATTGATTTTATTTTCCGATCTCCAGGTGTTAATCGTCCCTTGCGTCCCGATGACAAAAGACAGGACAATGCGAATAACCTTTTTTATCGCGATCAGATCAATAAAGTAGCCAACGCAATTAAGGAGATTATCAATGCAATAAAATACCCGGGACGCAGTGCTGATTTGTATGAAGATACGACAGAAGAGGAGCCTAAGGTAAGTCGGGCCGAGGTGGACAAAAAAAAATCAGAACAGAATCTGATCGAAAAGTCATTGGCCGTGCTGCCTTTTGTAAGCCTGTCACAGGATCCTACCCAGGAATATTTTGCCGATGGAATTACCGAGAATATCCTGATCCAATTGGCAGGGATACCTCAATTACGGGTGATCTCCAGAACTTCGGTGATGCGTTATAAAAAAACAACCAAGACGGCTCCGGAAATTGCTACCGAATTGGGCGTAAAGTTTATTCTTGAAGGAAGTGCTCAGGCTCATGGCAAGAAGGTTAGAATTAATGTTCAACTTATCGATGCCCTAAAGGATCAACATCTATGGTCAAAGG
>JAEUSG010000318.1 GCA_016788315.1 Fibrobacterota bacterium
CGGATAAAATCCCAAGCTTTCTGTCCACCCGGTTCACCAGCCACCATGGAAGTCGCGCCAAGGGCTAGAAAGCTATACTCTTCTGCAAAGGAAGTGTCAAAAGAGGATTTGTTCTGCCATTCCGGAGTGTATCCACTTTTACAGTATGAATAACGCTCAAATTCAGATCCATCGGAAAGCCGGATGCATCACGAATAGGGCCTCCAAATTCTCCAAGGCTCACGTAATTTTCCTCAATGGGCTCAATTTCCGTATTCTCCGTTCTCTGTATCATCAGCGTACATCAATATATCTTGTCAATTCTCTCACAAAAAGCCATTTCAACAGAAGCTTCGCATTATTCAGATTGAGAGATATAATTATTCTTGGAGAGCCTTTCGAAAACGGCTATTTTATGGATCAAAGATGAGTTTATCTAGAAAGGAGATTCATTAAATGCCACAAACAATGGAAAAACAGGCTGCACACCAACTTATAGACAAAATGCCAATTAACGCCACTTGGGACGATTTGATCCATGAAATATATGTCAGGGAAACAATAGAGAAAGGTCTTGAAGATAGTAATAATGGCAAAACCAAGGATGTGATGGAAATTAGGACTACATACGGTATAAATTAATGAAAGTACACTGGACCCTTACTGCCGAAAACCAGTTAAGGGCAATTCACGATTATATTGCCCAAAATTCGACTGTGTATGCCTTGAGACTTGTTGACCGGTTGACACGCCGTTCAAACCAAATTGCTGCTTTTCCAATGTCCGGTAGACGAGTCCCTGAATTCGATAACGACAGAATTCGAGAAGTCTTTGAAGGATCTTATAGATTAATTTATCATATCAAAGCCGATCAAATTGATGTAATCTGTCTGCTTCATAGTGCAATGGAACCATTCAATCAGTTGTAATAGCCAACCAGATTTTGGAATTATACTGCAAATCACACACTTAATTCCTGCGCTACCTTAGCCCAAAGTGCAAGCTGCGAAGGATTATTATTTACAGTATGAATATCGCTCAAATTAAGATCCATAGGAAAGCCAGAAGCATCACGAACAAGACCTCGAATCTCCTCACGCATTTCACTTTCGCTCATGCCCATCAAGACCTTTGCCGGATGTGAGTGAACTTCCATAACAGCACTGCCATGAAAAACCTCTGCTGCTTTTGAAACCTTCGACCAGGGCGAGACATGAATTCTCCGCAGGTTCGGTAAGGTTTTCAATACTTCATACTTTTGATCTAGAGGTTCGCATCCATGAAAGTAAACGGTTTTATTTGGAAACAGCTCCGCCATTCTTACATAGTAATCCTGCACAAACTCCTTAAACATATCGGGACCGAAACCTGAAGATGTTTGTGCTGAGAGATATGGCCACTCATATTCCAGCCGATTTATTCCGTCAACCTTGAATTTTTCGGACAGATGAGCACAGTGAACACGATATTCCAGTATCGGCTGGTATTTACCGCTTCTATCTGCATGGAAGTTTATCCATCCATTAGCTTCACGGATTTTAAATTAAACTTTCCGATCCATTAGCTTAATTAAGCTACTTTCATCAAAATCATATATCTTTGAATTTAGTCTTACTGTATAAAGAAAACCTACTCTTAGCAAGTAATTTTTAAATACAAAAATTTCATTTTTGACTTTAATATTAATTTTCGCAATATTAATTTTCTTCCGCTGAAATCTGAAAACATAACTCAAGATAACATTTTCCTTATCGATCAAAATTTCCTTAGGATAACTTCTTACTCCAATGACCCAGAAAAATCTCTCTATTATAAATGAAAATAGAAATATTGCGAAAAAGCCCTGAACTATTTCAAAAATCGAATGGATTTCATTAATCATTTTAGGGATGGTTATCAAGTATAGAATTGGCAAACAATATGGAAGAAAGTTTATAAAACAAAACCAATATATAATACGAATTGAGCGAGCATTAGCTCTAGCAATCACACACATATTTCCATTAGTTAGATTCATTCATACTCCCTAGCTTTACACCATCCCACAAATCTGTATTAAATTCGAGACCAGCCCCAATACTTCCTCCAACTACTCCACCAACGCCAAATCCCCACCCCCACCCACCTTCTCGCTCATTTACATTAATTGCAGTTTCACCTAAAAATCCGAGACCTGGTGCTAAGGTTCCAAATCCTTGAATTAACTTATAACTTATAGGAATTTTCTTTTTTACACACAAGTAAACCACCAAATTCTCCAAGGCTCACGAGATTTTCCCC
>JAEUSG010000328.1 GCA_016788315.1 Fibrobacterota bacterium
TTCTGAATAGTGAAATTCTGAAGAAATGAAAGTAGCTTAGCCTGGGTGTGTAGTGGAATGTTGCCTATTTCGTCAAGGAAAAGTGTTCCTTCAGCCGCTTCCTCAAATTTTCCTATACGATCCTTTATGGCACCAGTAAAAGCCCCTTTGACATGCCCAAACAACTCTGATTCAAGGACAGATTCCGGCAGAGATGCACAGTCAACCACCACAAACGGCCCTTTACTGAATGGGCTATGTTCATGTATATAGCTTGCCAACAGAGTTTTCCCTGTTCCTGTCTCGCCTTCAATTAATATGGTAATATCGCTTTGTGCTGCGCGTCTTGCAGTTTCGCGCAATTTGATAATGGATGGCGCATCACCGAGGAAAGAAGAGGTCTTAAAGAGACCAGCCTCTTCGCTCAGAATTTTATATCGATCACGTTCCATCTCTGTCTGCTCTTTTTCCCGTTCCAGAAGTTTGACCTTGTTCAGTACCTGCGAAACATCGTAAAGAGTCAATGCATAATGAAATCTTCCATCTATGTATGCCGATTTCTCAAGAAGCTGGAAGAAAATGTATCGGTTGTCATGTCCGTTAAGTAAGGAAAAATCATTTTCCAGGTTGCTGTACGCCGCTTCTCTTTCTCTTGATTCTATCCTGATAGAGTTGAACTTGATTTCTGTATCATCTCTTGAGGCGATATAAAATAGCCCGTCTATTCTATCCAGCGTATGAGAGTCTCTGAAAGAACATGCTGTTATTCCATTTAGTTTGCATGATATTTTGCTGCCCTCTTTTGTGATTTCAATTTCGTTCTCACCTGTTGAAACCGAAAATTCCGTTTGTGCTTCCTGGACAATGTAACCTGCTTTCTTAATTCTGAAAAAATTTGTGTTTTCAGTGTATCCGAATTGGTATCCGGTTAGATCCGGCCAGTAGAATTTACCAAGTGGTGCGCCATTCAATATGAAAACAGGAAAACTTCCTGATTGTTGGCTAAAACGGACAGTTATCCGGTAGTCTTTGTCGAATGTGTTGGTGTGAAACCTGAAAGGAAGGAAATCAGGACTTTTGGAGCTTTTCCACAATGCTTGACCTGTTGAATAGTCAATCTCTATCGGCAGCCAGTTTTTATCTTTTACTGAAGAGTTGATGCCGTCAAATGCGTGGTTTGTGATCCATTCTTTATCGCTTTCTTTAATTGGCGTTGAGTCAGATGCATTGATAAAAGCGTAAGGATCCGGATTTAAAAGTTTGTTAGAAGGCTTGTCCAGAAGTGTACCGGGATTAGAAAGATCTGAATGAAAACGGCTTAAAAACTCTGCATTAAATGCAGAGATCATACCATCTTTTGTTATAAAAACAAGAGGGATTCCCTGCAGGTGCATAAGATTGCGCGGGAATCGTTTAATGTAGACAAGGCCGATAAGTTTGCCATCATTTAAAAATAATTGGATATGCGAAGCAGGATTATTCGTAAAAAGACCATACAAGGTTGATATTTCTTCGAATCTGTTATAGGAGGGATATACAGCGCTTTGTTGTAGCTTTGGCACAGAAAATTCTGAAACCAAATCTGTGAGCTGTGTTGATGGCAAATTAAAAAAATGGTCTAATGGTTGGGTAAAAAGAATGTCTATAGAAATTGGATAGTTTGGTTGGTGCAGATAGAACTCTTTTGTATGTCTGGTAACCGGATCTATTTCAATTGCAAAATAGTCCTCGCTGTTTATCGATAAAAAGTCATTTAGATTGTTCATTTGGGCCCATGTCTATCAATTATGAATCAAATATGATGTATGTATATCAATAATCTATCAAATTCAGATTCTACAACACAAGTTTTCATTATTACTGAAACAAAATTAAGAGATGGCGTACGGTATAGGATTTGCGTATTATTATTTATGTCTTTGTAATAAATTAACAATATCAGGAGGCTTTAATGTGTATGAAAAAGTTATTGGCACTGATTATCATTCTTATTGCTCAGCAACTTTTTTCTGCTGTATCGTTTACGCAGGAGCCAAAACTCCAGTTTGACGAGAACACTTCAAATTGGAAAGCCTCTTTTGCAGTTAGTGAGTATACGGATGTTGAAGTAGCTATAGTAAATTTTGCAGCAGGTACAACTATTCGCCATTTAGCAGCTGGAGTATTGGGCGATAAAGCACCTCTTCCATTTTCAAAGTCATCCCTGACGCAGGAGCTTATCTGGGATGGTAAAGATGATTTAAAACATGATGTTGCAAATAAATCGGGATTAAGTGTTCGTGTGAGATGCGGAATGGGTGTAAAGCTGGATAAGATTATTGGTGATAACCCCTATTTGTTTAAAGGCGATGTTAATCCAGGTTTCCTTGGTTATTCAGTTGCAGGCATTGCAGTTGACAATGATGGAATGGTGTACGTTGCCGCTACCGCAAATAACTTAGGATCGATTGTAGTACGCCAGTATGATCGACAGGGTATTTACCAGAAAACAGTATTTCCCATTCCATCAGGAATGGCAAAGAGTGATGCTTCGGCCTGGGGTATGATTTTTTCGTCAGATACAAAATATTCACCATTCGTTCACTCACTCCATATGCCTCAGCTGACATATACAGCTATTTCACAGAGCAGTGCCGGCTGTATGCTGCCGCGCGTAACTTCAACCGGTGATTTGGTTTTTTGGGGAGGTCCAAGATTTAAAGGGCGCGATCAAAACACCTTTCCGGCAATTCAGCATATGTCAAAGAGCAGTAAAATCACATTTAATGCAGCTGCATTGCCGTTGATTACATCACAGGCTACTCCAAAATATTGGAATGTCAGCACCAGACAGTTCTTCTGCTATGCTGATGATCAAGAGAAATACATCTATGTAAGCGGACTTCGTGATATTTACGATGATGCCGGTTTTTTTAAGAATGGTCAGGTGTATAAGGTGAATGTTGCAACGGGTGAAATTGTTTCATGGTTGACAATCCCCAACATGACAAAAGATTCTGTTGCAAGCGGAGGTTCAAGCTTTGCGGCAGATGAATCAGCAATTCACGGTATAACAAGGGATAAGAAAGGTCATGTTTTCGTTTGTGATCGCTACCACCACAAAGTAAGTGTATATGATACAAATGCAAATCTACTCGGTTCCAAAAAGGTTCTCTATCCTGAAATGGTAGAAGTTAATGATGCTACAGGTGAGTTTTATGTTATGATGAGAAGACAGGGGAACGTATCAGTGGCAAAGTTCTCCGGTTGGGAAGCTTCAGATTCGCTGGTATGGCAGTATAGTAATGTGCTTACAGAGTGGTTCGGTGTATTTAATGCAAGCAAGGATCAAGGTGGAATGGCCGTAGATTTCACCACTGATAAGCCTTTGATCTGGCTAGCCTATCTGAATGTAAAATGTTTCCGAGACGATGGTGCCAGCGCTACTTTGGTAAGAGATTTCAGCATAAACAAATCAGACAAAGTAGCACTTTCAAATTTAGGGTACGAACGGATTGCTTGCGATCCTCGAACAGAAACCGTCTATTTCACAGATACTCGCAGTGTTCTTTTCAAAATCGAGGATTGGCTGAATCCAAAAATTGTACAATGCTCCACAGCGACAGGCCCATTAGTAACATCCGGTGTTGCAATAAGTCCAGATAACTACCTCTATACAGATCCAAGCAGTCTTGATCGAAGTACAATTACACCTGTACAAAGGTACACTCTTGACCATATTCATGCACCTGCACCGTACGGTAACGGCAGCAATTTAGTTCCAGGAACCGACATAAAAAACCGCTATGGCTGGGGAGTTGGCGAAAAAGGGTTGGCAGTATCAAATACTGGTGAAGTTGCATACATGAGTTTTCCGACAGATATGCAGACTCTAATAAAAACAAGTTCGGGGAAAGTTTTTACTCCGCTGGATAATTCTTTAGGCGGTATTGAATACGATACAAAAGGTAATATTTACTTTGGTCTATTGGCCAGAAACAGCGACCATATTAAAACACCCGGTTTTGAAACTGATGAAGGGTACAATACAAGTGTCGGATCTGTGGTCAAGATGAGCCCCGATTCGGGATTTACAATGACTTTTGACCGCTGGAATATGGCGGGGCGCACTGTAACAAAGGCATTAAAAGTATATCCATACGGTACAGGAGGCTTTTCTGGATACGGTGGAGCTTGTGTTTGCAGAAGCCCTCGATTTGATGTTGATAGTTATGATAGGCTATTTATTCCAAATGCCGTAACACAGAAGATAGCAGTAGTTGACAATGATGGAAATAAGATCTTGGAGTTCGGTGAATACGGTAATATTGATTCAAGGGGTGAAGGCAGTCTTGTTCCCGGCCCGCAGATCCCATTAATATGGGCTTCCGGTGTAAGTACATCCGATGATTATATCTATATTTCAGATCTTATTAATGCCAGAATACTTCGTGTACAAAAGACATTTGTTAAAGACAACATGCCAACATTGTCTACCGAATTATATGCTGCAAAAAGAATGTTGCCAAATAAAATTGCCCTGAACTCTTGGCCTACTCCTTTTAATGTCAAGTGCAATATCAGTGTGATGCTGCCATCAGCACAAAGAGCGACGCTACAGGTGTACCATATATCTGGAAAGGTTGTTAAGACTATCGCAAACAGCATAATGAATGGTGGACTTAATAATTTTGTCTGGAATGGCACTAATGATAACAATCAGCGTGTATCAAACGGAGTCTACTTTTATAAGCTGACTACAGACAATCAGACTGTTTTACATAAGGTGATTTTAGGTCGATAACAGATTTGATTGCTATAATCCATTTGTCAGCTGTCGCTCCATAGCGAATCAAAATGTGCGATAAATACCCAATTTAGTCTGGAACGGATATTGCAATGGGTTTTGCTTATATGAGATAAAAGGGAGGATGGCTATGAAGATTATTGTGATTTGCTTACTTTTGCTTAGTGCTTCATTCGCAGGTGTTGCGCGACTGGATACGTTGCCATCAAACTTCCAGCTTTATCCCCGCGATCAGTCTGATAGCGGTTCAGTAGTGATCAAAGGTGTCGTTCTCGAAACCGGACATGATTCTCTAATCGTGCTTGTAAAAAGAAATGGAGCTCTCTTACTCTCGGTTAAGGTTCCGTTGACCTATACGGGTGATTCGGTCTCTTTCCGTTATGTTTACCGCATAAGAGCAGAGCTTGCGGAATACAGTTTTGAAATGAAAGTTGATGATGTCTCTATTCTCTCTGTCAATAATGTTGTTTCGGGAGATGCATTTGTGGTTTCGGGGCAATCAAATGCAGTAGCTTTTCCCGGAGGATGGGCTCAGGAATATGTGCGCAGCTATGTTAATTCACGGTGGGTAGGTGACACTGGAGCCGCTGGAGCCTGGGAACAGGAACTTGGAGCACTTATCGCTGCACGTACAGGAATTCCAGTCGCTATTATTAATGGTGCTGAATCTGCAACAGGCATAACTGAGCAGCTATGTAATCCCACCAATCATAGAGATGCAGGAACAATGTATGGCCGCTTACTGAATAGGGTTATTAACGCTGGTTTACAAAATAAAGTGAGAGCAATGTTTTATTATCAGGGAGAAAATAATACCAACCGTCTTTCCGGTTCAGTAGGTTATGCAGGATATTTTAACACGCTTCGTAGCGCATGGCACGAGGACTATCCGGCACTTGAGAAAATTTATGTCTGTCAGATTAATATGTGGAATCCGCTTTACGAAGTGAGTGAGGCTCCAAGTTTGATAAGAGATATTCAAAGAAAATTTCAGCATGATTATTCTGATATTGCAACCATTGCAACGGTTGGTACTCCTGGATATGACGGAGGTCATTACACATTAATTGGCTATAATATGCTAGGACGCTCAATGTTTCCGCTCATAGAACGTGATCTTTATTATAAGGCAGGTATTGATACTGCGAATGTATCTTCGCCCGATATCGTTCATGCAAGTTATACTACAGCCGCAAGAGATCGTATTTCATTACGGTTCGATCAACCGGTTTACTGGACGGAGAGTGATGGTAAGGGCCATTATATGAAGGACTATTTTGCGCTGGACGGTGTATATAAGGTTGTAGACAGCGGTTGGAATAGCGAAGATGGCAGAACAATTGAACTGAAACTTAAGACATCTTCAACAGCTGCTGCAATTACTTATCTGCATAATACCAACGCCTATCACAACGAATCGGGTATATTTATCGAACCTGTATTAAGAAACTCCAGGAAAATTGCTGCTTTAACATTTTATCAATTCCCGATCTCTCTTGATACCGCAACCGTCAACTCTATTGCATTTACACTAATGGCAGATACAGTAGAGCAGTATGATACAGTAAGTGTGAGTCTATCCGGAGCTGTTCCAGGAGTTGTTTTTACTTCACTAGATCCATTTGTAGCCGCTGTTTCAATTGATGGTTTAGTAACCGGAAAAAATATAGGTGTTGCCAGAATTGTTGCATCTAAACAGAATTACAAAGATACTCTGGTGCTTCATGTTATTTCTGGAACAGCTATTTGTAAAGGGTTGTCATTTGTAAGTGACAAAAAACAGGTTCTGATTGATTCTCTCTTTTCTCCAGAGGTAGTAGCAGTATTTGAAAAGGGAGGGCGTAGATTCAGCGCAATAGTGGACTCTTTGTGTATATGGCATTATAATTCTGGATACTTTGCAAAATCTAATGGTAAGATTAAAGGGCTTATAGCAGGTATGGAGATACCTCTTGTAGCAAGTTTAAGCGGATTTACAGATACACTATATGTTGATATGTATATGTATCCTTCCATAGTTAAAAGAATAAACCTTCAGACACAATATGAACCTATAAAAAAGATAGATGGCTGGATT
>JAEUSG010000381.1 GCA_016788315.1 Fibrobacterota bacterium
TGTAAGTTCCGCCTCTGTACATATTGATGCCTGCGATTTTTGTTCTTGCGGGTGGCTGCCAGAATAAAATTGTGCTGTCAGCTGGGTTAGGACCAACCAAAGAATGGCCTGACCAAGCGGAGTAAATTGCCGTTCCCTGCTTCTTAAAAGATCTGAAATTAAGTGGAGGTTCCGGGAAGGTTGTTGTTAATGGAGAGAGGCCGCTTTCTATACCTTGAACGTTTACAGCTGTAACAACATAACCGCGTGCGATGCTGTCAGTGAGATCAACGGAGTCCAGGAATTCAGTTGCTGCTACTGGTGTAGTTGTCAATTTTGTGTAGGAAAAAGTTGTAGAGTAAATTGCAGAGCCCTTTCCACGGTATACGTGGTAGCCGACAATGCCGGGATCTGTATTCGGTTCCCAGCTGACCTTAACAAGAGTGGGTGTTTCGACAGAGGCTGCGGCAAATAGAGGGCGGGCCGGACTTGAATAAAGGTGGCGTGAATAGTGCCCTTCCAATCCATTGTTATCCACTGCAACAACCCGATAGGAATATGCAGTTCCTACAACTGCACTATTGTCAACATATGAGTTTCCTGTAACAGGTGAACTGTTTAACTTCACAAATCCTTTTGGGTAGGGGACAGCATTTGCCCTGTAAATGTTAAACTTAATGTCTTGCGATGTTTGCCAACGGATTGTATTTGATGTGGCGGTTATCTCAATAGTTGCGTCCGGTGCTGTTAACTTTGCATTCCAGATAGCATTGTTCGCGTTTTCGTATTTACAAACCCATAATCCCTGAGTTGTACGCTGGTCGTTAATTCCCTGCGGTGCGTTGCTGCCGCCAAGCAGATAAAAGAGGTTGTTTCTTGATTCATATGCCATGTGGCCGGAACATTTCAGAGGAGTAGAAGCTGAAGTCATTCTGCTCCAGTCTTTTGTTTCACAATCAAATGTATACACAGCACCATCGCGTGCAGTAAACATGATTACATCGCTTCTTGCACTATATGCCATTGATGTATTGTAGTCAATACAGGTAGGCATGATCTCCCACGGATTAACAGAAAAGGCCGGAAGTTTGGTCCAGAGTTCAGTTTCAGGATCCAATACCCACATATCATTTACAGCATCGTTACAATAACTTTTAGAGGTGCCACCCAGAAGATAAAAGAGTCCGCGCTTTTCGTCAACTGC
This sequence comes from Fibrobacterota bacterium, assembly GCA_016788315.1. Taxonomy (GTDB): domain Bacteria; phylum Fibrobacterota; class OXYB2-FULL-49-7; order OXYB2-FULL-49-7; family JAEUSG01; genus JAEUSG01. The sequence continues at coordinate 1,184 of JAEUSG010000381.1, forward strand.
TACCGCCTGGTCAATTCTTGTTCCAGGGCCGGTTGCTGTTATTGTGTGCCACGCGTTCTGATGGAAATTATAAATTCCTGTTTTGCCGGAAAGATTGTAAATGATAACATCATGTACTGGGTCATACTTAAAACGTGGTCGGTATGCGCCTACACCAAATGAATTGCCGGGAGTTTTTATATGAAGCCAGCGGCTTTTATTTATGCTGTAATAGTAGAAACCATAGGGAATCCAAAGTCTGTCGGTAATTTTCTTAAATGAATCATCAAAGAAACCAGTTGAGTTCTGGTGGCCGGTCACCCCTCCGAGCATAAGAATAGCTGTATCCTGCGGTGTAAAGACAAAATGGCGAAGGCATGACTTTGCAGGAGGTAAAGCGCTGTGAGCTGTTGAAATAGATTCGGCGAGAGGTTCATAAGCGTACATTATGTTGTCCTGTGGGCTACCGCGGTGTCCCGGGCCGATCCACAATACACCATTTACAGGATCTGCATGAGCATCATTTTCGTATGTCCAGTTATTTAGGTTAAAACTCTGATCTTTCGTTAACAGCTCTTTCCATTGGTTGGCTGGTAGTGTATCGAGCTTGACAGCATAGATAGACTGTATCAGAAAAATCAGGCTTAATGAAAAAAATTGCTTAAACATAATCAAACTCCTTTATTGGATTAATATGCTTTTTGTTTCGAGTGTTTTGCCTGCATATTTTACTCTGAACAGATAAATACCGGAAGGTGCTGCTTTGCCATTGCTATCTATTCCATGCCATTGATATGCTGTAGTGTTTTTGGACAACTCTTTCTTGAGAATAGATCTACCGTCCAAAGAGAAGATTTCCAGTGTCGCAGAACCGGGATAGCCATTAACCGCTGCCCAGCTGATCATTGTCTGACGGTTGCAAGGGTTAGGCGTAAGTGTAAGATTTGCAGATTTGTAAGAGTTCGTGATTGCGCCTTCAGTTGCTGTGGAGATAACACCTGAGTCCGTCTTAATGATGATGTTCTGGTAATCTCTTGCTTTGTAATGGTCAACAACTTCTGCTCTTACAGTGCATAGTTTTGCAGATGTATAGTTAACAGAAAAGGAGGTTGAAGTGCCAACCGAATCAGGTTCTGCAGTTCCACCTTTATAACCGTTTCCCCACCACTCAATTCTGGTTATTCCATCATCATTGTCCGATGCGTTAACTGTAAAACGCCACGAAAGATTTCCTGTTTTTTCAGCGGTTACTGAATTTACAAGAGGCTTATTGTTGGCAGGAGCCATCATAGGCTTAAGAGAAAGGTCTCCATGAAATACAGCCAACCACAGAATATTGTTGCCGCGAAGCCATGCACGGCCAAATCGGTCGCCTTTGGCAAGATGGTTTCTTGTCCATGTGTGGGGAGGGTAGGCTTTTCCGGTGTCGCAAATGTAAAAGCCGGGATATGAATAGTCGGTGGTACCCATAGAAAGAACGCACATTGTATTACGAACAAGTAAATGGGCATTCATTATTCCGCCTGGAGCACCGACGTGGCAGCCATTGGAAAACATGAATCGGAAAGGAAATGGAGTATCCTGTAGCTGGAGTGTCTGCATTCTCCAGATTTGACCGGAGGTACCATTACCAAGAGCGTTATAAAGATCTTCATTTCCATGTGTAAACGTTTCAAAAATTTCACCGCCGCGTTTAAAATCCGATCTTATTGGATGTGTTGTATCTTTGGGCTGATGAACGAAAACTTCAGGCCATATGTCAAGGTATTTGGAAGCGACAAGATTCGGAGTATAATTCTGGGCGTACATGTTATAGAATGAAGCTGAATGGGGAAGACGAGATGCTCCTGTTCTGTAATCGTGGTTTGTCTGTAACATTCTCTTTATAAGCGTGATTTCATCACCAAGATGAATGCCATAGCTGTTCTGACCCCACATTCTTGACACCCAGATATTTGAAAATCCGGGTGTGTATTGTGTGCCGTTATAACCGGGTACTCCTACACGCCAACCAAGGAGTGTTGTATCCTTTTCTGCATCCGGTTCGTAAATGTTTAAACCCCAAAGGGCACTTTCGTGATAATTTCGATATCCGCCGACAAAGGGCAGTCTGCCAATAAGAATGGCTCCTGCGAGCATAGTTGACGGCCTCCTGTATTCAGAGGCAAGGCTGTCCCAGAGCTGTTTTGTGTGGGCAGTTGTGAATGAACCGGCAGGATAGGTCATTTGACATATCCGGGATTGGTACCCCTCTCTAATAAGATCGCTCTTTAGCTGATTAACTTCTGTTTGTATGGCAGAATATTGCGAAGCGTTGACAACGAGAAGAACGGTCATGTTGCCCGGCTCCGGCGGAGTTACTCTGATGGCGCATGTTGTTATCTGTGTTGAATCTTTAGATGTTTTAACTTTAAAAGTGAAAGTATCGTATCCGGTAAAGCTGTTGTCTGGGATGTATTTGAATCCAGGGAAGAGACGCGGTGTTTTACGGCGTGGAGTTTTGACATTTTTTACAATAGTATCCATGGTGAGATAAAAAGAGTTTGTGTCGAACCAGCTTATCACCTTACTAAGTTTGCCATGTGATGGTCCGACAGTTTCAACCTCAACAGAAGTCACAGTTGTATCCCATCCCGATATGAAGGGGGTGAAATTCAAAGTGTCCCCGGTTTGAACTGTAACATTCATGGGAAGGGCGGTTAGTGCGTTAGATTGGCTGATGATTGTTAACGCAAATAGAAGCAAAAATCTTGTCATAAAAAATCCTCCTGATATTATATATGCAATCTGGATGCCAAACTTATTCGCTGAAATTTCGTTAAAACAGCAAAATATATTGCTTTTTAACTGTTTTAATTGTTTTATTTGATTTAAATACTATGCAAAACAAGTTTGAGAAAATCAGATCAATAGGCATGGGAAACCCTTTCAGGATGCTTTATATCAGCATGGATATGGAGGGGCGGATTAATGATGTTTTTTCTCATTCTCGATTTATTGAAATTAAAAACGAATTGCTCGAAACCGGCTCAATAAATCCCTATTTCCCGTGGCTGCAAAAAAGGGATGAGTGTCTGGCGACCGGCACTATTGCAGGCCGATCGATAAAGAATTTCAGGTATTTTTCCGAGGATCGTAATTTTTACACAAGTTTACCGCTTTCTTATTTCTACTTCGACTTGGACAGTGACGGAACAGTATTTGTTCAGTGTTCATTTCATGAAATAATTCCAAATATTTTCACAGACAGGCATTCGCTCTATGTCTACATAGACTCAGAGAAGGGTATTCTTAAGGGGTTCAATAGATTTTTTTATGAGCAGTTAAAAACGCGTTACAAAAAGCCTGACGATCTTCTTGATCAAAGACTTAAAAGGATTTTCCAGAATTTTCCAACATATAAAGAGAGTGTTGAATATCCTAAAGTAAATAAAACAAAAACCATACATGAGTCAGGATTATGTGAGATTACCGCTTCAAATAAACATGTTTATCAGCCTATTACAGAATTCGCTGATGTAAGCAAAGGTGAAATCGGTGTCAGGTTATCTGCAGCATTCACAGCACAAAACAAATCATTTCCGCTGCTTTTTCTTGGAGATGTTGATTGCAACGGAGTTCATGCCCCGGATGTTAGAGGCTATCTCGCCGGCCCGAATATTGATAAAAGAGGCTGGATTATTAAACGGCGCGGCTATGTTGTTGCCGATGCACCGATGGTTGATTTCGAAAAATTTGAATCAGCATCACTTACTCTTGTCGGGAAAGATCTCATTTATGAAGTCAACGGAAAAACAGTATTGACATATTCAGATCAGGATATGCTGCTTACAGAGAAAGTCTACGCAACGGTGGGAGTCCGGCCCAATGAGGCTGTCCGGATTTCCTCTGTAAATTATTCAGTAATCTCTGTGGAAAAGAGGAACAGTGATATTGTTGTTCCGGAAGTAACCCTTGACACGGTTACAGGTGAGAGGATCTATTCTCTCGAGCGTTTTTTCAATGATTCGGTTACCGATTCTCCATATTTCTATTACCCCTATGCCGGATATTTCCTGAATGATATCACGGAGTTCAGAGGAAAGGTAAACAGACTGGAAAAAGAGGTGAAGCGTTATGAACCGCTTGCTTCGGATCTGAAAATCATCGGTAATTCCGCTTCAGCAGGCCGCATTAGAGAATGGGTTAAACGGGTAGCAGCAACTGATGCAACAGTTCTAATTGAAGGGGCAACAGGAACGGGTAAAGAGGTTGTCGCGAGAAATATTCATAGTATGAGCGGAAGAGCTGAAATGCCATTTGTGAAAGTAGATTGTTCAACAATTCCGGAAAGCTTGATGGAAAGCCATCTCTTCGGTCACGAGAAGGGGGCATTCACAGGAGCCGATTCAAGATTCATCGGAGTGTTTGAAGGGGCGGGGCAGGGAACAATTTTTCTTGACGAAATCTCAAACCTATCGTTAAGTGTTCAGGCAAAACTCCTTCTGACATTGAATGATTTTACTATAACAAGAATTGGCGGCCGTGAACCGATAAAGCTTAAAGCAAGGATTATTGGAGCATCGAATCTGCAGCTCTCCGGACTTATAAAAAAAGGGCTATTCAGATCAGACCTCTATTACCGTTTATCTGTTTTTCAGCTGACTTTACCCGATTTGAACAGCAGAATTGAGGATTTGCCGGAACTGTGTACTCAGTTTTTGTCTCTGTTTAATCTTGTTTACAACAAGAGCATAAATGAGATAAGCGAGAGTGCCTTAAAAAAAATGATCCAGCATAAATGGAGCGGAAATATCCGTGAACTCAGAAACTGCATTGAACAGGCTGTTCTCTTTTGCGGTGAGGACAGAATTGAGGCGGAACATATCATTTTCAGAGAAAGAGAAGATTCTGGAAACAGAGGGGCCCGGGTACGTGGAAAAGAGGTTTCAGACGAAAGAATGGTGAAGACGAATCCTGAAAAGGTTGTTTCGCTGCTGAAAATGCGAAAGGGCCGTGTTGCTGCTGTTGCGCGGGAGCTTGGAACTTCAACCGGAGCGCTGTACTATTTTTTGAAGAAAAATGGAATAAATGTTGATGATTATCGGAGTGGATTTTAATTATTTTTCTCTACTCAATTGGCGAACTAATTAACAACAATTTTTGATTGGAGTAATCTATGGCGGAAAAAGTAGTTTTAGCGTACAGCGGTGGTCTTGACACCTCGGTTATCATTCCATGGCTCAAAGAGACCTACGGATATGACGTAATAGCATTTGCAGCTGACTTAGGTCAGGGTGATGACTTTAAAGTTCTTGAGAAAAAAGCTCTTAAGAGCGGTGCATCAAAATTCTACGGCTTTGATTTAAGCAAAGAGTTCCTTACAGATTTTGTATGGCCTACTCTTAAAGCCGGTGCAGTATATGAGAATAGATATCTTCTCGGAACATCATTTGCCCGCCCAATTATTGCAAAGTATCAGATGCAGGTTGCAAAAAAAGAGGGGGCAAAGGCTGTAGCTCATGGAGCAACAGGAAAAGGCAACGATCAGGTCAGGTTTGAGCTCACCTACTTCCACTTTGATCCATCTGTAAAAATTGTAGCACCATGGAAAGATCCGAACTGGAAGATAAAGAGCCGCGAAGATGCTATTGATTATGCCAACGAGAGAGGCATTCCAATCCCTGTTTCTAAAAAGAAGATCTACTCTGAAGACGGGAACCTCTGGCACCTCTCACACGAAGGTGATGAGCTTGAAGATCCTGCAAATGAGCCGCTGGACAGAGTTTTCACAATCAGCAATCCGATTGAGAAGGCTCCGAACAAGGCTGAATACATCACTGTTGATTTTGTAAAGGGTGTTCCTGTTGCTGTAAACGGCAAAAAACTCGACCCTGTTTCGCTCATGAAGAAGCTGAACGAAATCGGTGCAAAGCATGGTGTCGGTCAGATCGATATGGTCGAGAACAGACTTGTAGGTATGAAGTCAAGAGGCGTTTACGAAACTCCGGGCGGCGCGATACTTTATTACGCCCACGATGATCTTGAGCATCTCACTCTTGACAGAGATACATATCACTACAAGGAGCTCATTTCAAAGAGATATGCTGAACTTGTCTATTTCGGCCAGTGGTATACCCCTTTAAGAGAGGCACTCGACGCATTTGTTGACGAAACACAGAAAGTTGTTACAGGCAGCGTTAAGCTTAAGCTTTATAAAGGCAACATCAGATCAGCCGGTGCCACTTCGCCGAATTCACTTTATGTGAACAAGATTGCAAGTTTCACTGATAATAAAGCAATGTATGACCAGATGGATGCTATCGGTTTCATCAAGCTTTTCGGTTTGCCTATCGCAACAAAAGCGCGTCTGTCTAAAAAGAAATAAGACTATTGAAATTACTGATTGTAGAGTCCCCGAATAAGATTAAAAAGCTGCGGACATTCCTGGATAACTCCTGGAATGTCGCAGCCTCTGTTGGCCATGTCTGTGACCTTCCTGAAAATGATATGGCGATAGATCTGCAATCGGGAAATTTTGAGCAGAAGTATCAGGTCAGCAAATCAAAAGCAGATGTTGTTGCAAAGCTTAAAGCTCAGGCGCAAAAGGCTGAAGCTGTTTATCTCGCAAGTGACCCTGACCGCGAAGGAGAGGCAATTTCGTGGCATCTCTGCCGCCTATTGAAACTTAGTACAGATAATCCGAACCGGGTCTGTTTTCATAGTATCACAAAGGAAGAGGTAACAAAGGCGCTTAAAGATCCGCGCCCTGTCGATATGAACCTCGTCGACGCTTACAGAACACGCAGAGCGGTTGACCGCATATTCGGTTACCAGCTTAGTCCGGAAATTCAACGCTTCGGTATGCGCTCTGCCGGCCGCTGCCAAACCCCATGCCTTAACGTAGTTGTGCAGCGTGAAGAGGCGATACAGAATTTCAAGCCCAGAAAATACTTTTCTCTGAAGGCAGTTTATAAAGAGGGCATTACAGCTGAGTATGCTCTTCCTGACAAAGAGGGCAAGTATAAGACAACAAAGGTTGACACCGAAGAAAATATGAACATACTGCTCCCTCTGCTCGAAACGCACAGAGAGCATAAAGTAATTTCGGTAAACGAATACACTGAAGATAAAAAGCCGAGGCCCCCATTTATAACAAGCACCATAATTACTGATGCTGCGGCCAAGCTTAAATTCAAACCGGCAAAGACTACAGAGCTTCTGCAGTCACTCTTTCATAAGGGTCTAATCACCTACATTCGTACGGACAGCATTGTGATTTCTGAAGAGGGGCTCGCTCTTGCACAGCAGGTGCTTTCGGCAAGTTATCCCGATATTAAGGCAGATAAGCCTGTTATTTATAATGCGAAAAAGAGTGCACAGGGTGCTCACGAGTGTATCAGGCCCACTCATGGTGATGATTCCAGAGAGCTGCAAGGCAATAGAGATGAGTTGGCGCTTTATACCCTTATCCGCAATAGATTCCTTGCATCGCAATGTAAACCGCAGGTTTTCAAGCGTCAGGATATTGTATTGTCAGCAGAAACGGATCCAGCCGCCTTCTTTTTAGCCAGAAACAGAATTGAGGTTTTTCCAGGATTTACAAAGATCTATTTTGACGATTCGCAGGATAATAAAAAAGATGGCGAAGAGGAGGAAGAGGTCGGTGAAACCTTTCTTGAAATTTCTGAAGGCAGCATCTGCAACGCTGACAAATATATAACTGCTGCACAGGAGACTAAACCGCCGCAGCGCTTCAAACTCGCAACGCTCTCTAAGGAGATAGAGCGGCTTGGCTTTGGCCGACCTTCAACCTTTTCGGCTATCGTGCAGATTCCTCTCGATAGAGGTTATTATGAGGAGGATAAGAAGGGCTTTCTCCATCCGACAGAAACGGGGATGAGCTGTATTCATCTCTTGCGTAAAACTATGCCCGAAGCCATAATTCCAGACTTCACAAAAACACTTGAAGAAAATCTGGACGTCATCGCCGAAGCCGGCAACAGCTACAAAACATTTATGGGAAGCTGGTTTGCAGAATGGACAGCATTGCTGCAGAAAGCAAAAAAGTTTTTTGTGACAGTCGCAAAAGAAAACCCCTCTCTTGATAAGCGACCTAAGGAAATCATGGCTGAACCCTGTCCAAACTGTAAAGGGGCTGTTCATCTCTATACTGGCAGGTTTGGCAAATATACTGTCTGCAGCTCATGTGATCGTAAACAGAATCTTGAATTCACAGTATCTTCAGAACCGTGCCCCCGCTGTAAAGAAAAGATGAATGAGCACAAGGGAAAGTTCGGCAAATATCTTAAGTGTCCCAAGTGTCAGCTTACTGTTGGTGAAGAGAATCTGAAAAAACTTAGAGCAGCTTCTGAAGCTGGATTAGTATGTCCTTTGTGTAAAGCACCAATGATAGAACGGAGCTACAAAGATAAAAACGGTGGTGGCACCAAGACCTTTTACGGCTGTTCGCGTTATCCGGAATGCCGTGGAACAAGACAGGCAGAGGCTGTCACGATAAAAAAAGAGGGAGATAAAAAATGATACAGGAATTCTTCTCATGGTTCAGCGGAATTTTATGGGGACCGCCTCTGCTAATTCTTCTCATAGGAACGCACCTTTTTTTAACTATACGTCTCAAACTAATTCAGCGTTTTGTCTGGAAAGGGGTTAAGCTTTCTGTAAGTAAAGATAAAGATTCTGAAGGAGATGTCACGCAGTTTGGCGCGCTTGCGACAGCACTTGCCGCAACAATTGGAACAGGAAATATAGTAGGCGTTGCAACAGCTGTCGGACTTGGCGGTCCTGGGGCAGTATTCTGGATGTGGATTACGGGTGTTTTGGGAATTGCAACAAAGTATTCTGAAGCGCTGCTTTCTGTAAAGTATCGTGTACGCACTGAAAGAGGAACATTTTTAGGCGGTCCCATGTATGTTCTCGAAAGAGGACTGGGTGTAAAGTGGCTCGGAATTCTATTTGCTGTTTTCACCGCTTTAGCATCATTCGGCATTGGCAACATGGTTCAGGCAAATTCATTATCAGCTCTTGCTCATGATACAGTTGGAATACCAACATGGGTTTCAGGGCTTGTAATGGCCGTTCTTACAGCACTTGTCATTTTGGGAGGAGTAAAGTCGATTGCAAGAGTCTGCAGTGCACTTGTGCCATTTATGGCTATCTTCTACGTAGCAGGTTCTTTGGTAATCCTTGCATATAATTTTGACTTTTTGGGAGAGGCTGTTAGAGTAATTATGGTTGGCGCTTTTAACCCTGAAGCTTTGGGCGGTGGTTTTGCAGGATACATGCTGTCTGCCGCAATGCGTTATGGTGTTGCCCGCGGTCTCTTTTCAAATGAATCGGGTTTAGGTTCGGCTCCAATTGTAGCCGCTGCTGCGCAAACAAAAAACCCTGTACGTCAAGCACTGGTTTCTGCAACCGGCACTTTCTGGGATACAGTTGTGATTTGTCTTATGACAGGATTGGTTCTTGTGAGCAGTATGATTCGTTATCCTGATACTATGGTGGGACTCAAGGGGTCGGCACTAACACAGGCTGCATTCAGTGTATTGCCTGTTGTTGGGCCATGGATACTCAGCATAGGCCTTGCAACCTTTGTCTTTTCAACAATCCTCGGCTGGTCCTATTATGGCGAAAAGGCCGTTGAATATCTTGCAGGTGCAAAGGCGTTGATGCCATATCGGCTGTTATGGGTTATTGCTGTTTTTGTCGGTGCAACATCTGCGCTTCCCCTTGTTTGGGATTTTGCAGATTGTATGAACGCACTTATGGCGTTGCCAAATATTTTATCGCTGGTGTTACTGTCAAACGTGATTGTCGCGGAAACGAAAACGTATCTGTGGACAGAATCTAACTAGCAGACAAATGATCAAAGTCAGGTGACCCACCCCCAACCCCTCCCTATAAATAGGGAGGGGAGAAGATAAATTTTATAAAAAATACGCCCCCTTCCCTATGAACCTTGAGCGAAGCGAAAGGTGGTTAGGGAAGGGGGCAAGGGGGATGGGTCACAAAAAATCAAAGAATTTCAACCTGATATTTGTAAATTTCGACAGTAGGATCTTTGTATGCGTCTTGCGGCAAACCAGCCTTATGTGTGCAAAGATTTCTTAGAAAAGTGTCCAAATCCCAACCAGTCTCTGTTGCAACCTGAGGAAGGAATACTCCGCTCCGGGCTCCTTTACGTATCCATACACCATCAACACCAAGTTCGATATCAAGATATGAATTTATTTTCTGCATAGGAGTTAAGACGGAGATTTCAATATCAATTTCTTCGTATTCGATTTTTGATAATGGGCGAAACCTTGGATCTTTGAATGCTGCGCTGCGTGCCATTTCTGCAACAGCAAGATAGAGCGGTTTGGAGGCAACCATCTCACCGATGCAGCCGCGCAGGTCACCATCAATTTTAAGGGTAACGAAAACAGCTCTTTCCTCCAGGAGTTTCGGCAGTTCAGGAACTGCTGGTTTCCAGCTTTTGTCGCCATTCAGTATAGATAGTATGGACTCGTCTGCAATTTCAAAAATTGCTTCACGTTCATCATTGTTATAGTAGTTCATGACTGTTTCCTTTCGTAAATAGCAGACATATATCCGACGACACCCTTTTCCCTTGTTCCTGGAATAGCATCTCCACTGTTTTCATAAGCAATAATTTCAGGATTTGCGCAGCCCAGTCTCTGCATAGCAACAAAGAATGGAATAAGTGCATTAAATCCACACAGTTCAGAATCGCCTTTATAGATTTTTTCAGCAAGTTCATCAAGTTTACCGTTTGCAATTAGATCTACAGTTTCTTTATCCATGCCTGTCGCTTCATCATAAGGATGAAAATGTGACATGTCGGTACTAGCCAGCAGAAGGGTTTTGCCTTTACCAGCCTTCAGTATACCATAAAGTGTGTTTCCAAGTTCAAATAAAAGGGACTCATCATTCGTTGCAGTCAGAATCAATGTGACAGATGGTGCATTAAGATAATAATGGATAAATGGAAACATCGCTTCGAGTGAGTGCTCTTTAGAATGGATGAGTTCAGAGTGTTTTATTTTATCAGAAGACTCAAGAATCTCGTTGGTAATCTGTTTGTTGATTTTCAGATTGCCGAATGGAGTTTCCACAGCATCGCCTTGAAAAAGCGCAATTGTTCCATTGTTATGTCTGTGGCTGGTTCCAATAATTATTACATCCTGATAGTTATTTGTAGAAACAGCTCTGAATCCTTTGGCGGCAGTCCGTCCACTATAAATGTATCCGGCATGCGGAGCAATCAGACCGGCAATCGATTTGTTCGACGGCATAACAGAAGAGGCCAATCTGTCCAGATCCTGAATCATCTGAAGCAGCGCCTCTTTGTTGCCAGGATACCAGGCATCGGCAACAGCACATTTCCGTGTTATTTCTTTGTCCATATACTCTCCATATTACCTGCATAAACAAACTTTAGTCCAAGGGACGAAGCTCTTTCGCAGGCTGTTATTATTGTCTGAGGCGGTGTTGCAGTTCTATCTGTCAGTTTGTATTGCGGGAAAAAACGTGAGAAATGGAGCGGCGTGTCGCTCCCAAGATTATCACGAACCCATTTAATAAGATCATCAATTTCTTCTTTGCTGTCATTTGCTTTCGGAATAATCAGATTTGTTATCTCAATGTGAACAGCAGCCTTTTTCATTGTCTTAAGTGTCTCTAATACTGGAGCCAATGAAGCTCCGGTGTATTTACGATAAAACTCTTCAGTGAAACCTTTTATGTCAATATTTGCAGCGTCAATGAATGGTAGAAGTTTTTCGAGCGGCTCTCGGTTTATGAATCCATTAGACACCATTATGGTTTTCAGCCCATACTTGTGCGCCAGTTCAGCCGTTTCAATCATTGTTTCGTAAAAGATAGTTGGTTCGCTGTAAGTAAATGATATGGATTCACATTTTTTATGGATGGCTGCTTTAACCAGTTCTTCAGATGTGCACTGCTCTGTTTCGATCTCATCAGGTAAAACTTGGGAAATTGTACAGTTTTGACAGAAAGAACATTTCAGATTACATCCGGCACAACCGAAGGAAAAAGTTTTTGTGCCGGGCAGAAAATGATAGAGAGGTTTTTTTTCAACAGGATCAATGTTAATCGCAGCAGGGTATTGATAGTTCAGTGAGTAAAGTACTCCATCAATATTTTTACGCACATTGCAACGTCCATGTTTGTTCGGCGCTATTATACAATTGTGTGGACAGAGCGTGCATTGTACATTCTTGTCTGAAAGGTTTTTAAAGAACGATGCAGGTTTCATGTCTTGAGTATTCCCCCGGTCGCTGAGCGTAGTCGAAGCGCCGGCTACGCTCAGCCCGCGTCATTTAACGCACCAAATTTCTCATCTCAAACAGTAAACTTTCATTTTCCGGAACAGGAACAGAAAATTCTTCACCATACCTAACAGTAATTCCGCAAAGGCTTTCAATCTCGGTCTTCCTGCCGGCCTCTATATCCTGCAGCATACTGCTTCTGTGTCTTGCGGTATCCGGTATAAGTTTCGTATAGAAAACACGCATGAAATCTTCGGGACGAGTCCAGAAAAGAGGAATTCGTTTGGCGACTGCAATCGCAAAAATCTCTTTTATTACATTGTCCATTCTTTTTCGCCACTCAGCTTTCTCTGCTAATTCACCATAGGTCACTCTGTTGATTGCGGAGAGCGGGTTTAACGCCGAACTGTAAAGAAACTTTGACCACTGATACTTTTCAATATCCTCAGTATATCTGCATGGAATTCCGGAAGCTTCGATAAGGTCTGCAAGCTTTTGTGCAAGCTCAGCATTTCTCGTGTAGACCTTTGGTCGCCAGGCAACTGGAAAACCGATCATGACGGGTTCAGTGTAAACTGTGATATTTATGGTAGCGGGTGCCGGGCGGGTTATACCGAAAATTACCCTTCCGCCTAAGATACGTGTACATTCAGATGCTCTATAAATCTCTTCGACATTTCCGAGACCATTCTGGAGGGAGACAATTATGGTTTGAGGTCCTATAAGGTGGCGAAAGGACAAAGCGGTGCTGTAGGTGTCAAATGATTTAACGCAGCACAATATGGCATCAAATGGCCCTTTAAGTGAGGAAAAGTCATTACTGAACGCAAATCCATTTACTTGGTGTTCTCCCCAAATGCCGGAAATTGAGAGGCCCTTTTGCAGTATGCTGTCAAAATGGGACCCACGCCCAACCATGGTAATGTCGAGTCCGCTCTTTCGTAAAAATCCGCCGAATGCGCATCCTACTGCACCGGCTCCAGCTATAAGTATTTTCATAATTTCTTAAAATATAGCTAAGTTGCGGGTTGATAAAAATTATTTTTGGTTCTGTCAATTTTAACAATAAGTATCAGGAGTCTCATGAAACTAATATTTATAATGCTTTTGAGCAGCATTACACTCTATTCATTTCCATCGAATAAGTGGTCTCATCTATCAACAGAGCACTTTGTTTTCTCTTATAATGAACAGACAAAACATTTGGTTAAAAAGGCTGCGCATATTTCTGAAGAAATATACGACACGCTTACGACCTATTTTTCTTACAATAAAAAACTAAGTAAGATTTCAATAGTACTTAAGGATGATTATGATTATTCAAACGGTGCTTCATATACGTACATGCCTCTAGTTGAAATAGAGTGCAGAAAAACGCAATGGGAGTGGAGAGGTGAGCAGGATTGGCTAAGAGAAGCTTTGTCTCATGAACTCTCACATACGTTCACAATGCGAATGATGGAGAGACCATTTACCATTAATCTTTTCGGTTCGTATAATAGCGATAATGCTAAAACAGAAGGTTACATTGCCTCAGAACCAAACTTTGCTAATCTTCCCACATGGTTTGTAGAAGGATTGGCTCAGGTTGGGTCATATAGAGCGAAAGCTGATAATCGGGATCCCTTTCGTGAAATGCTTCTAAGAGATGCATACTTTTCAGGGCTGCTTTTAACTGCGGATCAAATGGGCCGTTTTGAGGGTTCGTCCAGAGAATATGAGCTCGCATATAATCAGGGGTTTGATTTTCTTCTTTTCCTGACAGACAGAGGCAGCGATGTAGCCATGGTTGATTTATGTAAAAAGGTTAGAAATTACGGGTTTCGTGAAGCAATAAAAAGCTGTTACAATAAAACAGTTGATGAACTCTATACCGAATGGATGAAAACCCTTGCATCAAGATTTGATAAATCTAAATACAGCGAACCTGAAGGACGTTATCTTGTAAAAAATCCATCGGGAGTATATCGTAAAGAAACTATGGTGTGCCCTTATGAATCGTTCGCTATAGGAACATATAACCATTCGGGATCCAGACTCGATTTGTATAAAATCAACAATGGAGAGTTAGGTGCAAAAAAGTTTGAAGATGTAGGGCCGAAATTTGGATTTGACAGTGAAGATAACTTCTATTTTACAAAGCTTTCATTGAATAAGAAAACTGGTTCGGAAAATTATGATATTTGTCGTAATGGAGCCCCTCTTACAAATGGTAAAAGGTGTCTTGCGTTTGATGTCAAGGGTAGTACAGTTACAGGTGCTTTTTATGACAAAGGTATCACAACAGTTGCTTCAAAAAGAGAAAATGGCTGGAACGAAATGGTCAGTTTCGGCTACGATACAGCTGTGTATGATTTGTGCATTTTAGACAGCCTCAGATGCGTTGTTGCTATAGGAACGGGTGTTCAGCAGCAATTTGTTATAAAGGATGCAGATGGCGTCCGGCAATTATGGAAAGGACTTCATGGAGATGTGCTAGATCCATTCTTTGCAGGAGGAGACACTCTGTTTTTTGTTTCAACAATTGATGGGACACCTCAGATTTACATGGGCCGAATTTCTGTCGATTCTGCATGGTGTAAAGTCACAAATGTTCCAGGAGGTGTCCGATATCCCAGGATTTTAAAAAATGGAGGGAATACATTACTAAGATATTCCCTTTATTCTAATGGAGCATCAAGAGTTTTTGAACAGCCTCTTGATCTTCAAAGTCTGAACATAGTTTCTGTTTTTAGAGTTACGGATCAGAATATTGGAGAGTCAGTAAATACCGATAGAGATCTTGATTTTAAAACAGCAGAGAATAATTTAATAAAAGGACATCCTTCGCTCAGTTTCGGATACTATTATGACGATGTCAAGGTAGATGGTCTTGACAGTAAAGAATCCAGGCTATACTCTTCAGCCAGTTTTTTTCTTATGAATGCACCAGGTAATTTTGTCTGGGATGCGTCAGTTTCTCTGTTAAAGAATTTGTCAAATGATAATGTTAATGATGCAGACTATAATTTTTCATCATCAATCTATTTTGATATGGTTAAAACGAGGAACGTGTTCTCCTTTTCTTATGATAAATATAACTATGTAGACATATACTCGCTTGATAGTGTTGTAAAATACAGTCATCAAAGTAAGTCAAAATTTCTGAATCTGGATTTTAAAACGTCGTTTCAGACAACTCTTAAAACTTTTCTTTCGTTTAGATGGAAATACGGCTTGTACGGAAGCGAATGGAGCAATACTCTTCTAAATCCTGGTTATCATTGGAACAGTACAGGAACTTCTACATATAGCGGGTCGATTGATAAAGTTTTTTCGCTTAACAACTATTCTGTAAGCTGGGACTATTCTAATTATTCTCCACACCTATATGGAAGACTTATGGGAGGTGAATCTAATGATTTTACCTGTAGGATGTCACATGAGTTTACATATTGCAATGGTGAGTATTATGACAGTACAAAGTATATTACAGGGAAGAGTTCATATAGTGAATTATCAATAAGATCAGAAAAGTCCTATGTAGGTTTGCGTAATATGCTTTCATACAACAGAGGATGGATGATAAATTTTTCAGACGGGGCTATAAGGAATGGAAAAATTAATCCGTTGGCTGATGAACTCGCTGCTCTATTAGGATACTTTACCGGTGTTAAAGTTGCACCAATGCTTGAAGATAACAGAATATCTGAATGGTATAGAAAATGGGCAATATGCGGTGAGGTATTTATCTACAATGGAAGAGAATTAAGGTCGAATTCATTAGGCCTGGGAGGGTATATTGAAGGTGGATTCAGATGGTCTTTCTTTCTCCATAATTCATATGAGAGCCTTTTATTTTTTAATATTAGAAAAGAGCTGGCAAGTTTTTCTAATGAGGATTTTGAACCATATAGAATCAGCTTTGGTGTAGAACTGTAAAAAGCAGCATGAATTTTTTTATATTTTAATAAAATGATTAGCAAATTAACATTAGTGATTTCAGCACTAGCTCTCTTTTCTTCGGCGTTCGAAGTTACACGATCTATAGATAGAACCTCTGTTCAGATCGGTGAACCGCTTGTACTCACAATAAATATCGATCGTAAGCCTGAAGATAAGCTGATCTATCCCGGTCCCGGCACCTCGTTCGGCGACTTTGATCTAAAGGATATGAGAACTGAGGTCGAAAACAAGAATGGCAGAGTTATAGAACATAAACAGTATCAGCTTCAGGTATTCAAGCTTGGGCAGGGTGTAATACCTCAATTAAAAGTTCTTTCTGCTACCGATACTGCAGACTACAAATTGACAGATTCTGTAACGATAATTGTTAAATCCGCACTCACTGCTGCAGATACTGTAGATATCGATGATATTTACGCCCCTGTTTCCCTGCCTCTTGGAACCTCATTCTGGGTTACCTTCTTTGGAGTTCTAGCAGCACTTGTTCTAGCTTTATTCCTGTTTGACTAT
>JAEUSG010000417.1 GCA_016788315.1 Fibrobacterota bacterium
AGCAGCTGCATGTATCATCAGGAAACCTGAAATTCTTTTCCAATATTCAACAAACATTCCTGAACTTTATCAGCAGGTAAAATCCGTCATATCATATAAAGATTCATTTGATTTAAACCCTGAGAATCTTATCTCCTTTGAGCTAAAACCACATCCAAAAACTTATTTACGAAGGCTGCAGCAACTGAAAAGCGTCCAACTGGTGCCGGTTGTTATGAATGTTAAGAACGATATCCTTACACTTGCAGACATGGAACTTGAGCTTAGCAACCTTATAAGTGCTGTCAGCACAGGAAAGAATATTGCCTCACAAGTAAGAACCACATACGCAACTCTTAAAGACTATAATCTCAACGCCGAGATTGATACAGTTAAAGCAGTCGTTTCAGACCTGCGTAAATTCAGAGCTGCGCCTGACTTAACGCGGCTGAAAGCGCAAGTAAACATTCTTAAGCGAGGTGTGAGTGCAGTTACAGCTTTGAAAGACTTTAAACCGCAATTTTCCGTTCAGATTAACATTAACGTACCCGGTATGGAATGTCAGCTTCAAGATGCAATCCTCGCTTTTAAAGAGATCAAAGCAGCCCTACAGAAAGGTTACAAACCGCAATGTGCCAAGAGCTATGTAAAACGGTTGTCTGCTTTTTTCGCTCTGCTTGAAGTTCCGAAAATAGAGATGCCGAAACTCCGCTTTCCAGGCCTAGACAAAATCGCAATAGCATCTCCTGAACTCTTTGAAGAAGTCATCAATATCTTTGGTATAACACAGTATGTTACCAGCATTATTGAAGCTGCGTCAACAATCAAAAACGTGTATGCAGAGATCAAAAGCATGTCAGAAGAGATCGAAACTCTTGTTGCACAGTTTTCCGGGGAAGCGAAAGATGAAGGCGCCATGCTTCAGGCCAGCCTTGACTATGCTATAAGCCTTGGTATGATGGCTTTCTCGTTCGCTAAGATGCTTCCAAAAACAATAGAAAACAGCAGTTCACAGGCTGCCGCCCTTAGCACAATTGGTAAGAAACTGGCCAAAGCCCTTATGAAAGAATTATGGAAGGAAATTGAAAGCGGTGGACTTCTTGAAGTGGGTTTTGCTGAGGCGATGCGTTCCAAGAGTGCACCATCGGCTTCAGATGCTGTAATGGCATCTATGTCTGTTGATTCAGACAGTTTAAAGAAGCTCATATCTGCAATGCCTCTAAATTTTGCCGACAGTGCACTTAATCAAACCAAATACAGAATTGTTGTAACAAAAGGGGTAATCACACCGACAAGAGATGGCTCAAAAGCACTTGATTTTGTTGCTGGAGGCGGCGGAACAGAAGGAATGTTACGGGCGCAAATTCAAGCAACAATGGACAAGCTTGTCAAACAAGCAACAGAAGAGGTACGCAAGAAAATTACAGATGAAATAACCAAAGCAACTGTTAAATTATCTGATAAAATGAAAAATGATATTGCAGAGAGCATGAAAAATGGAGGAAAGCTCAAAGAATCGCTCATTAAGGCTGGAGGAAGTGAGGAGGATTACAAAAAACTAACTGAAATAATTCAATCGGTATTAAGCGGTGTAGCTGAAACCGTCGGAGCTCAATTGGCAGACAAACTTGCAGCAATGGGTGCCAATGCCGTTGTTAAGGTTGCAGAGAAACTCGCCAAACTTGAGCCTGTTCAAAAAGCGTGGGAGAAACTTGCCGTACTTGATGCTATAAATCCTGCCACTGTTATCAGCATTTACAATACTGTACTTAAAGTGGCAGACGATGACAGAGGACTCCCGCTTATAATAGCGGCTACATACTTTTCACCTCTACTCAAGCTCGGGCTTTATGAGAATGGTGATTTCATCTCATCCGCAAAAAGCCAGCGTGGAGAAAATTGTGCTCTTTTCCAATCGGCAAAGGATGTAAAGAGAACTGTTATTGATGTAGACCATCCACTGGCCCCATTCGCCGGCATAGCTATTCTTGGAACCGGGATGGATATAGCTGCTCTTCTTGCACCAGATCCAGCATCCAAAGAAAGCATAAGAATTACCAAGATTATTACCGTAAACCTGCTTTCAGCCGGCATTGCCATTTCAAAAAAGGAGGAGCTCCAGGAATATTTCGTAAACAGCCATAACAAAGCAGTTCACCATCTTGAAAACAAATCAAACCTTGACACACAGCTATTTGATACTCCTTCTGTATCTGTAAAGATTCCAAATGCAGTTAAAAAATAAAACATTAAGCTTATTGATACTTATAATTGCATCTCTTTTTGGTGAAACCCCTCTGCGCTTTTATACAAGCAGCTACGAGAAAGAGAGTACAGTTGAAACCGTTAACAATATCCCTGATAGTCTGGAATGCAGATTGAATGATTTCATGCCTCATGAAGCTGAAGTTTTCTACAGCATTAACTTTTGCGAAATGATTAAGGTAAAAAAGGTAAAGCCTGATGGAAGTTTTATAATCAAGCCTTCCCCTGACTCAAACGGAATCATGACTCCATGGCTGATTGAAGGTGTAAACAGATTAACATTTTTCAGCAAAAACAGAGTAGGTTTGAGTAATCGCCAAAGTT
>JAEUSG010000439.1 GCA_016788315.1 Fibrobacterota bacterium
TGTAAAGAGTGAATATTTTGAAATTGTTAACGATTGATGTTTGTATAGAACAGTAGATTTGTGGTCAAGTGAGCGATTTAATGGTGATGAGGCTAAAATTGCCTTTACCGTATGAGAAAAAATCAAATTTCCTATGAGTCATAAAGAGTCGCCTGTTGTGAGATTTAAACAATAGAGTCCATTGGCTGCCGGGTTCCCTTTGACGGAAAAAACGACGTAGGCTTTATCTCCATTAATGCAGGGGAAGAAATGCCAGCCGTGCTCC
The DNA here is from genome assembly GCA_016788315.1 of Fibrobacterota bacterium. GTDB lineage: Bacteria > Fibrobacterota > OXYB2-FULL-49-7 > OXYB2-FULL-49-7 > JAEUSG01 > JAEUSG01. The sequence continues at coordinate 266 of JAEUSG010000439.1, forward strand.
GGTTGCATAAGCTGTTTTCTCCAAAGTAGGGTTCCGTTTTCTGCGTCCAGGCAGACAAGGTTATGTTGTAAGCCTTGAATAAGCACCTTTCCGCTTGCAACGACTGCGCCATTTCCGGATTCACCGGATACAAGGCCGGAGACTTTTGTCATCCATTTTACCTTTAGAGGAGGTTTAAGAACTGTGGTGTTTGCAAAACCTGTATGGCTGAAATTGTGGGCTACCGGCCATTCGTTAGTTGATTCAATCTGTGCCATTATCAGAGAGCAGGTGGTCAGTATTAAGATCAGTGAGTTTGACATGTTTTTCTCCTTGTAAGTTAAATCTAACCTAAAAGAGGGTGAATTAATACGTCATATTTCTATGTATTTAGCATTTTTTTAAAAATTTAAGCGACTTATTTCTCTGTAAGCAATAGAATTCGATGTGAGGGAGTCAAAGTGCATAGATCTAATGTATATTGGATATATTAGCGTTTATTGCATTAGAGGACAATAATAGGGGGAGAGTATGCATTATAAAAACAGATTTTTGAAAGTCTCACTGTTTGTTATTATTGCATTGTTTACGTTCTGTTCCAAAGAGATTACAGGACCGGATAATACATTGGTTCCAACAGGTGGTACAAATAACGGTAATATTGAATTTATAACCCCCTATCCTAATTCATCAACACCAAGTGACAGTGCACTTAGAATTACCTGGCGACCAATGGGTATAGATTCACAAGCATATATAAACATTGGTCTTTATCGAAAAGATACGCTTCTCACCACACTTTCAACGTATACAGCAAATGATGGTAGTTTTACAGCAACCCCTCCTTTTTTCGGGACTAGTAGGTATTATCGAATCAAAATCACTGATTATTCCGACCATCTGAAATATGAATTCAGTAATTATTTCAGGATTTCTTCAGAATATTCAGGAACCATATCAGTCTCTTCTCCGGTTGCAACAGACTCTTTTATGATAGGAGCCTCAACACTTTCAATAAAATGGAGTACTAGAGGAACTCTTGGCAACTATCTGGGTATACAGTTATGTAATGATTCAGGTATAGTATCGAACATCACGACATCAACATCAAATGATGGCCTATACAGCTGGTATTTGTCTGGTACAATACCATCAGGTAAACGTTATCGAATAAAGGTGTACAGTACCGCAGATCCGACTATTTCAGGCTATAGCGCCTATTTTACCATCACGTCTCAGTATTACGGTTCGTATGATCTAAGTCAACCAGATACATCATCCGTATGGGCAGCAGGAAATTCTTACAGTATCACATGGACCAGAACAGGCAGCACCGGCTCATATGTTAATATTGAACTTTATAAGGGTTCCGTATATGCGTCTACAATAGCATCAAGTCAATCTGATTATGGAAGTTATTCCTGGTACTTACCAGCATATATGGAAACAGGTAGATATCGGATTAAGATTGCCAGTTATTATGATGCCTCCATTTCATCCTTCAGCGACTCATTTACAATTGAGGGAATAACAAATGATAGTTATGAACCGGATAACAGTCGTGACATTGCTAAGTCAATGCCAATGGGAGTAACTCAGCAACGCTCTCTTACTCTTAATGATACTGATTGGGTAAAATTCAATGCAATCAAAGGTACGACCTACCTCCTTCGCAGCGGAGGCAGTATACAAACACGTACATACCTTTATCGAGCTTCTGAAACATCGTATAACACGTATTATAATGGTGGGTCGACAGGGACAAATTACTTGTCCTGGACTTGTGACAGTACAGCAACATATTATTTGAAAGTAAATCCTCGTTACAGTAATAGTTATGGAAGCTATACGCTTTTTGTTTCACCTGCTGATTCTCTCCATCCAATAACATTTTCAAGTCCGATATCATCAACCGTGTGGAGTGCCGGTTCAAGTTACTCGATAGACTGGACCTTTGATACTGCGCTTGTTGGATCCACGGTACGATTGAACTTGTGTGTTGACACTGTCTCAATATATTCCATCTCCTCTTATGCTTCTAATGTTGGTCATTACTCTTTTTCACTTCCATCCGGTTTGGCTACAGGGAGCAAATATTCTATAAAAATTACTGACTACAATAATTCGCAGATTTCAGGATATAGCCCGTTTTTTACAGTAAGTGGGACTGCAACTGACTCATTTGAAGTTGATAATATAAGGAATACTGCAAAAATGATTTCAGTGGATGGAACAATGCAAACCCACTCAATATCATATGCAGATACAGATTGGGTAAAATTTACAGTAAAAAAGGATTCACTTTACGTTGTTAATGTTACCGGCTTGTCCTATTTATACACATATCTTTATAGCTCACAAGGTTCGTATCTTGCATATGATTATTCATCTCCTCAGATTTCGTGGACAGCTACTGCCAATGATACTTGCTTTCTTAAAATGTATCAATACAGTACAAGTTATACCGGACAATATAAATTGACGGTGCGCTCTATTCCAGTAGGTGGAACCATTCCATTTATTGATCCTACAGCGCAGGCAGTTTGGTCGTCCGGTTCGTCATATAATATACAGTGGGTTCCGGACACTTCACTTTTTGGTAATTATGTCCGTTTGGCTCTTTATCGTGGTGCAAATCAGATTCAGACAATATCAACATACTTGCCGAATAATGGAGTTTTTGCCTGGACAATTCCTTCAGGTTATGCAACAGGTAGCAACTATAAAATAAAGATCGAAAATTATAATAACAGTGCTATTTATAATTTCAGCTCAAACTTCTCAATAAGCGGTATTGCAATGGATCTAAATGAGCCGGATGATTCTGCATCACAGGCTCATGTTATTACGGCTGATGGAGTATATGAAAACAGGACTCTTTCATATAATGATAAGGATTGGTCCTATTTTCAAGCTCAGAGAAATACCGTTTACAGGATTAAAACAGCGGGTTCAATATATCCCCGTTTAGAGCTATACAACTCGACTAATCTTGTTACTCCGTATATGAGTGCTAACACATCCATGAACGATTCAAATGCCACGTTGTCCTGGTATGCTGCTACTGCGGGCACGTACTATTTTCAAGTATCTGCAAACCGTACAGGTTCATATAAGGTAGCTCTAACATCGTTTGATTCAACACTCTTTCGTTTTCAAATCACGGCTCCAAAGTCAACAGATACATTGACCAGAGGTGCTTCCTACACTGTCCGTTGGACTGATACTGCTGGAATGGGTGGAAATGTGGATGTTTTTCTTTATAATAGCACAGGGATTGTGGAGACTGTTGCAGCAGGAATTCCAAACAATGGAAGCCACTCATGGAATGTACCATTAACACTTGCTGTGAGAAATGATTATTATCTGAGAATCATCAGCAAAATAAATTCAAATATTAATGGAAACAGTTCAGTGTTTATTGTCAAGTGATATCCGATAGTTTAGATTTTTCGATTATAATGTTAGTGCAATTGCATCTTGGAATTGTCGCCAACACATAAATTACTTTGATAAATACATTCGTAGCGACTTTGTTAAACCATTCGACGTTTTCATTCTTGCTAAATAAATACCTGCTGAAAAACTTGCTGCTGAGATCTGAAGAGCATGATGTCCAGATTTCGCCAGGAATATTTTTTGGATCATTTTACCGTCAATGGTGGTGATTGATATTTCGGCAGTATTGTTGAATGGCACAAAACAATTAATACTGGAGGCTAAATTAAATGGATTTGGTATTGCAAAGAGTACAAGAGAATGGGTTTTGTTATTTATTTCGGATTCAGTGGTGCCGCCATCTTCCGGATATTTTTCCTGCAATAGGATTCTAACAGCATTAAGTACATTTTTTCCAAAAGCTTTTAAACTGCTTTTAGAAACACTCTTTCTTGGTTCCGTTGAATTGTTTCTGGTCGTTGTATAAGGTATTTCTAGGGTTGCTCCAAATAATACGCCGGGTAAATTGTTAACAAATTGTCTGCATGTTCCGGATGTGGTGTTGGAGAATGAATTAAATGCCGTTGATTTATCGTAGATGTGTCCCTCTGTTGTTTGGCTGTCCTGAAGGATTTCAGCAAAAGTGTAAGCATCTCTTCCTTTGGCAGTATCAGCATATATTGAGATGTTTTCAGCTGTTTGTCCTGGCGAATGAATGTCAAGGCCAAGACGTAACAAGGTATCTCCAAGGACTGGAAGTTGTGCTTTTACGGCTCTTACAGAATTGTACAGAGGAATTGTAATGTAATCCCTGTTGTGATCGTGAGGAGTTCGTCCCTTGCCTTGTTCTCCAAGCTCAACACCATCTTTGTCAATTAGTGGAACAGCAAGAATTTCTAATTTGTCGCGGCACCAGCGGCCAAGTGTATCGTTTGCAAGTGCAGCTTCCAGCATACCTTCAAGAACCCAGCTTCCTGTGGTTTCGCAGGCGTGATGACGGGATGAAAGAAAGATTCTGTGTTTGCAATGACTATCGATTCTGCCAGCACGTATGAGTTCCACTCTTCTACCGCTGTCGCTTGTACAAAAAAGGGTTTCAGCAATATGCTGGTTATTTGTATGTGAAGCGAGAAATGACTTTAATTCTCTTTCAGTGTATGGTATAGTGAAAGCAAATCGTACTTCAGAAGAATCGGTAAATGTGTAGCTAAAGGAGCGCGCATATTGCCATACCGTTCCATTTGCCTGCCATTGCCAGGAGGCGCCAGTATCGGTACTTATGCATGGACCATTAACGTGCATACGATAAGTGTCGAACTTAAAGTTTAATTTGCGCGAGCCTGCATTTTTGACGCTGAAGTTCCAGTAAAACCATGGGGTTGATGTATGGGTGTTGTCTGCTTTGATATAAATGGTATCGTTTGCAGAGCTGTCAACAATAATATTGCCGCCTGAATATGCTCTTGAAACTGTGATCCCATTGTTCAGTATCCATGTTTGAGCTGAAAGAAGACATGATAACAGAATAAGGACAGAAAGTATTTTATTGAATTTCATAAAATGCATTCCTTTTATTTTGTGAGATAGAGTTTGTGTTCTAGGACAATACCACCTTTAGTCTTAAGTTTGCCAATATAGAGACCCGAAGCTTGACCTTTCCATATTATGCGCACTTTGTTATTAAGATTTTCATGTTTAAAAACAATACTGCCATTCATAGAGTAAATGGTATAATCGGCAACCATTCCTTTGGGTAAGTCACACTTAATCAGAGTTGATGGATTAAATGGGTTGGGTACTGCCATCAATATCGGCACCTTGTTATTCTTGTATGCAGTTACACTTAATGGCAATGAATCTTCATGTGGACAAGGAGCTATCATACCTGCAGTATTAATTCCCCAATCTGCTATATCCAGGCAGCTTCCTTCGCGTAGCCACTGTTCCGAAAAAGCAATGTGTGGAATATCTCCGGGCTGGAAACCGCAACTTCCGGGTGCACCTACAACATGTATCAGACCATCTCTTCCCTGTGTAAGTCCTTTATGAAAACCCATGTAATCAATACCTTTGGTCATGGTGAGTTTTCTGCGACAAAACCATGTTTCACCGTTGTCAATAGATTCGGCAATTATTGTTTTGTTGTCCGGTGAGCGGGTTACCATTATCATTCTTCCGCTGTGGAGTTTTAGTGGAAGATCGTAAACACCGATCCCTTGCACAGGAAAAGGAGTTGGTCTTGCAGTGTAGGAATTACCTTTGTTGTTCGTTATGTACTGCGCCATTGTGGCTATGCTGTCACTGTTTTTTATTGCACCAGATCCCATATCGGGGCGTACATATACTCTGACAATTCCGCTATCAGTTATGACCATGGATTTGTTTATGCCAGGTACAGAAGCGCTGCCAAATTCCGACCAGGTCAACCCGCTGTCTGTTGAGACATGCAATCTTTTGTGATACATACCCATGCTGATAAGAGTGTCTGACCCCATTCTATACATGCTGAAAGGGAAGTTATATATCGACTGGGCTGACCAGTTTCCATAGGTTACGCCATTGTCGTTCGATTTACGAAGAAAGGTGTTTGGATTTGATTGGAAACCACCGAATGCAGTGATTGATATGTGAACCAATTCTCCATATGTATTGTTAAAAAAACCTCCAAGTTCACGCCAGCCTGCGACATCATGATAAGAAGAGGAATTATCCCAATTGGTATCTCCAAGCCTTAATCTTGATATCCCCATAACTCTCTCCCCATTGTCCTCAGATATGCCCGAGAAAAATCCAATCAAAATATCGCCGTTTGGAGCTTCTGAAAGCTGGGGTGCATGGTTGCATTTATGGTAAAGGGGACCGCCAATTCCATATGTTGAGTCAACTACTGGTAAAACTCTCCATTTAAAATATGAGACATCAGAGTGAGCTCCATCCTGCCAACCCGGATATCGTATATCAGGAAATATTGTCAGATATACCTCTTTTGCAGAAGATGAGATGTTAGCGCATTTAAGCTCATACTTGTTTGAAATTCTATACAATACGCCATTTTTCAAGCTTAATGATTTAGCATATTGTCCGGCAAGATATCGTGAAGAGGCAGAATCTCCTTGAAGTGGCTGAAGTGAAACATAAACAACTGAATCTTCCTGAGTGGGGAAGAGCTCGTTGGTCAAACGGACACGTTTGAATTCCCTTCCGTCGCTGTTAGTAAATCTTTCACCAATAACGGGACTTAATGGGGCTGGTCTTGCGGGTGATACATTTTTCTGATATTCTTCATTAGGGGAAGAGGCTGTGTAGCTTAAGTCTGCTGGAGAAAGTTTTGAAATAACAACGCGGAAACCAGTTAGTTTATTATTTGCAACCGCTGGTAAACTGCCTCTGCTGACAGTGCGTGCAAAAAGAGAATTGTCAGCTATGCTGCGAACTGATTTTAAATGGCCGGTAAGAGAGCCTCCCGGATTAGATAACGAGGCGAATTGATAAGGTGCCATCCAGTCAAAACACCATTCTCTAACATTTCCGCACATATCGTTTAAACCGAATGGATTTGGAGGATACAGAGCAATTTTTTTTAAACCGCTGGAGAGTGATATGTTTCCAACGGATTGGTGCAAGGTGTCTCCGGAATAGTACCATGTGGTCGACTTGCCTCGGCACGCATATTCCCATTCAGCTTCTGTTGGAAGTCTGTAAGTATATCCGTCAGGATCATTAGTAGTCAACCATTTACAAAAAGAGTCTGCTTCAAACCAGGATATAGCATAGACCGGAATAGAGTCACTTTTTGGATCATATAAACCATATCGAGCCATAATCGAGGGGTTAAAAATCTTAAATTGTCCTATTGTAATTTCATTTTTGCCCATAAAAAAAGTATCAAGATGAACTTTGTGTTTAGGAAACTCATTGTGGATGCCATACTTAATGTATTCGGTCAGGGCGATATGCGTCCCTAATGCGCGCCCCTCATTACCCATCTCAAACGAGTCCGCAGCAATACGAACGAAGGTGATTCCATTGGAATTGGTAAAAGATGTTGTTTGAGGAATTTTGGCAAAGAGAAGTGTTGTATGAAGCAGTGTTATGACAATGGTGTAGAAAAATCTCATGGATTACCCCTTTTTTTAAACTTCTATGTAATAATAAACAAATTTAATGCCAGGTATAAATCAGCTAAAATTGCAATAAAATGATGTTTCTTGTATTTTAAGTGTAGTGTTTTACTACATATTGAAAGGTTTTTATGAGTAATGATTTTGCAATTAAAAAACTTTTATCAACAGTAATCTTACCAATTGGCAATGCAATAATACTTATAGACTCCGATTGGAAAATTAAGGAGTATCTACAAACTTCTGTCCGTTATAATTCGGAACATTCGCATCTGAGTGTTTTCGAAAAGCTATTGGAGAAAGAGAGTCACCTAACTAAATATTTCAAGATACAAGATAAAACAGAGCCCTCATTAGAGAACACATTTGTCGGACCATTTCCAATCAAACTGTATTGGCAAAACAGAATATTTGATTACTACTTTTTTTCAGCGTTGCCTTCGTATTATTGTCAAGTATACAGGTTGGTCAATAATAATCTGGTTGCAGTAGTTTATTACTCACCTAATCTTCCGCGAAATGATCATCTTGAAGAACCTGTAATATTTTATGATCATTGGCAAAGACTCAAAGCTTTTAATCTTCCATTTTTCAATCTTCTTAAAGTAAATTTTTCTGTTCCGGAAAAACTCTATAATATCTCATTAAATACGCTTTTTTCACAAACACCGGAAATTATATCAAATGTTCTGATGGCCGGTGTTCATAAGGAGCTGAGAAATTCATCATGGAAACTCTGTTCTTTTGCGCATAGACGAGGCGGCTGGTCAGTTTCGGAAGAAGCCTTTTGTCGAAGAGAG
>JAEUSG010000453.1 GCA_016788315.1 Fibrobacterota bacterium
CGTACTTAACAAAGCTTACGATTCAATTTCGTCTGGAGCACGAGGCATAATCTTCGGAAGAAATATTTTTATGTCTAAGCATCCTGAAAGACTAATAGACGCTCTTAATGCTGTAATAAATGAAGGTGTTAAACCTGAAAAGGCTGTAAAGGAGTTTAAGCTGTAAATGGGACAGCTATTTGAATATAAGGACATTGATCGCCGCTTTTACGAAGAGAAGATAGCCGATCACCTTCCATCATCATTCATTGACATCCATACACATGTCTGGCTCACTAAACACAATGAAGGCCGCGAAGATGGAGGTCGAACAGTTACCTGGCCCTCTCTTGTTGCAGCAGAGAACCCGATTGAAGATCTGGATGAAACTTACAGAATACTTTTCCCCGGCAAAAGAGTTATTCCACTGATTTTTTCATCTTTCTTAAGTAGATCAGAAAAATTCAGTGTTGGCAACGGCTATATTGACACAGTAGCTAAAACTGCAAACTATCCTGCACTCCTATATGGAAGGCCCGATTGGAGCAGCGAGGTTTTTGAAGCGGAACTTCTGAAAGGAACTTTTTGCGGCACCAAAGTCTATCTCTCACTTTCTGACCCCTCAATTTCAAGAAACAATATATCTATCTTTGATTTTCTGCCGCATCATCAACTCGCCATCTTGAACAGATATAAGAAGATGGTTATGCTGCATGTCCCACGTGATAAACGAATTCGTGATCCGCTTAATGTTGCTCAAATACTCACAATTGCAGAAAAATACCCTGATGTTAAAGTAGTTATTGCCCACGCAGGCAGAGCTTACTGCACAGAAGATATAGGCAATGCATTTACTGAACTGGCAAAGGCACCGGAACTGCTGTTTGACATATCTGCTAATACAAACTGTGATGTTTTTATCAAATTGCTTGAAGCTGTTGGACCTAAAAGAGTTCTATTTGGTAGCGATCTGCCTATTACCAGATTGAGAATGAAACGCATATGTGAAAATGGCAAATACATTAACCTTGTTGGCAAGGGAACATACGGCGATGTATCTGCAGACCCGAATATGCGTGAGGTTTCTGCAAATGAAGCGGAAAAACATACCTTCTTTTTATATGAAGAGATAGCCGCTGTTCTGAATGCAGCATCGAAGTGCGGTTTGGACAAAAGCGATATTGAATCAATTTTCAGCAGTTGCAGCAGAACACTTCTTGCAAGATGCGGATATAAACAGTAATTTTGAGGAGTAGATATGAAGAAGCCATCTATTGGCCTGTTGCCACTATATATTAAACTTTACGATGATCTCGATTCATCCTGGCGTAAGCCACTTGATGAATGGGTTAACAATATTGCCGCTGAGCTTGAATTACTTGGTATAACTGTAAAACGTTCCGACATATGCAGAATATCACCGGAATTTAAAACAGCTGTAAAAGAGTTCGAAAAGGCTGATGTTGATGCAATAGTAACAGTTCACCTTGCATATTCTCCCTCCCTCGAATCAATCGATGCTGTAGCGGCAACTGGTTTACCTCTTATTGTTATGTCAACAACACCTGATTTTGAATATGATTCACCAGCGAAACTGATGAATAACCACGGTATTCATGGTGTTCAGGATTTCTGCAACCTACTCCTTCGACGCGGTAAAAAGTTCATTCTTGAAGCTGGCCATTGGAAGGAATCAGACCTGCTTAAACGAGTTGCAGCCACCACCCGGGGTGCTTGTATAGCTTCATCATTCCGTAAAGCTCGTGTAGGCCTATGCGGTCGTCCCTTTGAAGGAATGGGGGATTTTTCTGTTCCGGCTGACAAACTACAAAATGATACAGGCGCTGCTACTGTCTCTATTGACATGAGAAAACTAGCTGAGCTCCTTCCTGCGTCTGACAGCCCTGAAGTTTTATCAGAGATCAATAAAGACCGTGAACGGTTTAGAATAGATAAGCTTGAAGATAAAACACACATTGACAGTATACGTACTGGTCTTGCCATCCGTAAGCTGATCGATAAAGAGAAGCTCTCTGCTGTCACTATTTGCTTTCTTGAAATCACAAAAGCCTCCGGTATACCTGTGATGCCTTTTCTTGAACTCTCTAAGGCTATGGAACGCGGCATCGGCTACGGCGGCGAAGGCGATGTCCTTACAGCTGCGCTTACAGGTGCGCTGCTCACAGTTTTTCCTGAATCTACTTTTACTGAAATATTCTGTCCTGACTGGAAAAACAATACCCTCTTTCTCAGCCATATGGGCGAGATGAACATAGCGCTCGCTTCAGAAAAACCTCTTCTCACAGAAATGCAATGGCGGTTCAGCGATGCTGGCGGCGCAACTGCCGTTGCCTACGCCTGCCTCAAACCGGGGAAAGCTATCTTTGTCAATCTTGCACCAACGGCTGCTGGCTACAATCTTATCCTCTGCCCAGTTGATATGCTTCCTGAAAAGAATTCCAACGAGTGGGAAAGAACAATCCGCGGCTGGTTCAAATCACATCTCCCTATTAATGAGTTTCTAACTGCTTATAGTAATGCCGGCGGCACTCACCACTCGGCGCTTGTTTATGGCGATAACCTTGACGCACTAAAAAGTTTTGGCAGTATCATGTGCTTTAATACAATCATCATATGATAAAATATTTCATAGGCATCGATCTTGGAACAAGCAACATCAAAGGTGTTCTTATTGACAATAGAGGTACAGTTGTTGCAAAGGGAAAAGTTGCCACTGAACTTATAAGATTTGATGGCGGTAAAGTCGAATTCTCTTCAGAAAGATCTTACGAACTCCTTACTACTGTGATAAAAAATCTCATTGCGCAGCTGCCGCACAAACCCTACATTGAAGCAATTTCTCTCTCCGGCGCAACAGGCAACACAGTTTTACTGGATGATAAAGGAACACCACTATGCAATGCGATAAGCTGGATGGATGATCGCTCTGTCAGCGATGAATCATTAACAATCCCATTTATGGCCGATGATGAAATTTATCAAATAACCGGCTGGCCATGGTTTCGCGGCTTTCCTCTAGCTCATCTTTACTGGCTTAAGAACAATCGTCAGGACATTTATGTAAACGCTCCAAAAGTTTGCATGAACATTACATATCTGTACCATAGATTATGTGGAGCATATGCTGTTGACCACTCCACAGCTACAACATTCTATCTACAAAATCAGCAAACGCGTTCATGGCATAAACCATATCTTGACTGGCTCGGATTAAATGAAAATCAGCTTCCTGCACTTTTATCTTCGGGAACTGTTATTGGACAGATAACCAGAAGCGCATCTGCAGAAACAGGATTGAGCACTGAAACTAAAGTTATTCTCGGATCATTCGATCATCCAAGTGCAGCAAGAGGATGCGGAGTATTAAAAGAAGGAGATCTTCTATTATCCTGCGGAACATCGTGGGTAGGCTTTTATCCTGTTAACGACAGAGATAAAGCTATAAAAAATAAGCTGCTTTCAGATCCCTTTCTCTCACCTCATGGACCATGGGGAGCATTGTTTTCTATACCCCGTATTGGTAATGAAGTACAGAAATATGTAGACACAAAATACTCCTCGGAAAAAAGTGTCTCGGAACGCTTCATTAAATTCAACAACGATCCTGCATCAATAGACATTATGACAAAAATATCTGTGTCTATTAAGGAAAATATTGACACATTGGCAGACACAGGGTTTATTGCGAATAAAATCTACATGGTTGGCGGCCCATCCGAAAGCCCAGTATGGCCTGAATTACTCAGACAAATCACCGGCTTAGCTATAGAAACTCCTGAAATAGGTTCCTATGCAGGCGCTTTAGGCTCAGCTTTCATTGCTCAAGAATCAGTAAACAAAATTTAAGGAAACATCATGAAGAATAAACCATTAAGACTTGCAGTTGTTGGCGGTAATAGAGGAGCAACATTTAACAAGGTACTTGACGCACTAAAAAGCAAAGTGATACTCACTGCGATCTGCGACATCTCAAAAGAGCGTGTCGATGAATGGCTTAAACAGTATCCGGATATCAAGGGCTTCACAAATTACAATGATCTTCTTGAAAAAGGAGAATGTGATGCAGTTTTTATTGCAACACCCGTAGAGTTTCATGTTGAGCAGGCGATATCTGCAATGAAGGCTGGTAAGCATGTCATTTCTGAGGTTTTTGCCGCTGATACAGTTGATGACTGCTGGAAACTTATAGAAACTGTAAAAAAAACAAAACTAACCTATATGATGGCTGAAAATTATTGTTTCATGCGACCTAATCTCATGGTTCAAAACATACTGGATAAAGGTCTTTTTGGTCAGTTGACATATGCTGAAGGCCATTACATTCATGACTGCCGCCACCTGCGCCTTAATCAGGATGGAAGTTTAACATGGCGCGGTGAGTTTCAGAAAAAATTTATCGGAAATACCTATCCGACACATTCACTTGGTCCAGTCGCAAAATGGCTCGGCATAGGCACAACTGATCGAATGCTGAGAACATCAACCTTTGTATCTCCCGCAGCTGCAACTCCGGAATTTGTAAAAAGAAATTTCGGCGCTAAACATCCAATGGCAAAACCTGGCAGCTGGAAGGGGGGCGATTCAGCAAGTACGATTATCGAAACAGAAAAAGGAGTTGTGATAAACATTCGTGTCGATGCAAACTCACCACGTCCTCACAACATGGTGCATTACCAACTGCAGGGCACAAAGGGCTCTTACATATCCCCACGGCATGACTTCGAGGATCCCCTTATCTGGCTTCAGGATTTGAGCAAAACTGAAAAGAATGGACAGGCCCCTCACACATGGGACACACTCTGGAAATGGGGCTCACGTTTTGAACATCCCCTTTGGCATAAGTATCTGGAAATTGCACAGAGTGCCGGTCATGGCGGTGGCGACTTTTTTGTCCTAATGGACTTCGCTGATGCTATACAGAAAGGCACTAAACCATACATCGATGTCTACGACGCCGCCGAATGGAGCTGCATTGTTCCACTGTCAAAACAATCCGTTAAAAGTAAAGGAAAACCGGTTCCGATCCCAGATTTTAGAAAGTAGTGTTATCTGCTAATAAATTTGATCGATCTGTTTCGAATGGTCGATCCTTTTAAGTTAATATTTTCTTCCCCTTTATTTCCTTCAGGATTAAAGGGGATTATTTTTTCCTTACCGTCAACATCCACAGTAAATTCAACATTTACCTTTCCATTTGCCTTTTTAAAAGGATACCTGTACCCGCTGTTAAAAACACACAAAGCAGCCTTACCGTTCAGCTTGACCTTAAAGTAAACAGCTGTTGTATTCTTCTTCTCGGCGAGAGAAATAATTGAGTGCCAATCAGCCCAATGATCATGATGCAGCTTTGCTTTTTTATTAAATTTCTTGTAACTCAATGTATCATTTTCGGAATACTCAACTATTGCTGAACCAGTCTCCCTTTGATGGAAAAGCATATCCGCCCAATAATCAGATATTGCACCGTTTTTAGATTCAAGCTTTAAAACCACTGTGGCAGGCTTTGAAGTGTCTGCCTGAATGAATCTTTTTGCCGGATCTTTTGTGACAGAGACATTATCCATAGAAACAACAAATGCATCTACTGGAGCACCAGGGATTGAGCCATGCTCGTAAGTAACCTTGTCCAAAGAAGAGGGGCTTGTAGAGAATCTTATCTTGTTATTTCCTGCCTTCAAAGAAGGAAGCGAAGCAGGGTTTACCTGCACCCATGTTTCTAATGAAAAATTTTCAAGCTTTACTCCAACGGTATCCTTTTCCAGTACAACCTTTACTTCATAATAATAGTTTGCCATGGAAAAGTGTTTGGACAAATCTACGGAAAAATGGCCCGTTCTGTTAAACTTGTAAACACTCTCCCAGTTGTGGTTTTTTTCTGTACGGATTAAAATCTCTATTCCGCATGGCAATATAGCCATAGGGTTTTTTACGCTATGTAGCCAGCCCGATACAGTAGCAGCTCCGCAATACTGTTCTCTGCCATCAGAAGCTGTCGATGCACCAATAGGCTTTCCAGTGATAACCCATGGAGAAAGTGTCTTTACAGTAAACTCACCCCTTTTTGCAGGATCTTTGAGTTTGATGCCATTATCTAAAGTGATATTGTCAACATCATTCATTCCGTCATCAAGAATTGACTGATCATTAAGATTTGGCTTATAAACAAAAAGCCCGTTTCCATATTTCCTGTTACCATGAGCATCAAAAGGGCCATTAGCAGGATTAATTGACGCGACATCCATTCCATTCTGACGCCACTTACCCTGCGGTTCAAAATACAAAGTAAGATCCTCATATTTTTTCAGGTAATAATCCATTTTATGAGTTGTTACACCCATTCGATCTCTTATGTAGTTGTCCTCATTTGTTCTGTAAAACCTTGCAAGCACCTCTCGTGACTCATGTTCATAGGATACCGCTGTATCAAATGGCATTTGAGGATTTGAACGAAATTTAGGATTAAGAATGTAATACTCTGGATTCTTTTGTATTTCGTCAATAGAAGCTGCTGTTTTCCCATCAGCCTTAATGAAATAACTGGATACAGATTGATCCCCGTCATAATGGTGCCACGCTCCATCATAATACACTTCAGAAATCAAATGACCGCCGATGCCCCACACCCGCGTAGAATCGAAACCAGCTGCTTCCCAAAGCTTTGTCATTAAAGAAACATTTGCGAAACAATATAGATAGCCGTAACTATTTAACAACTTTAGAGGATCCTCAAGAGTATTCATCTCAAACCTTATACCATTATCAGGAAGACCTTCCTCCGGGGACTTATAATGAAAAGTGGAAGCCAATACAAATCTCCAAACGGCCTCTGCCTTTTCCTTATTGGTCATCTCTTTTTTTATAATTGATTTTGTTATAGTTTCCAGACTGTAAAAATCAGGTTGCCCTTCAATAGCTATCCTCGGAGAATACACCAATGCATAACTGCATACGCATATCAACAATGTAATCAGAACAATTCTCATCTTGCGTCCCTTTCTAGTACAATGAATATTCATAATATTAAAATATAACATATCTTACTATTCAACCATGTTATCCTCTAAAAACATGTACATAAATCTTAAAAGCATGTATATTTTGATCATATGACATCAGAACCATTAGTCGGTATCTTCGTTAAATATTGTAACAGCCGTAAAAACATAAAGGCCTACCATATCCAGGCTAAAATGGATGAAGGCAAAAACCTTTTTGCTATGATGTTCGTTTCAGCCGGCGCTATGGCAGTAACAATTGACAGTGATCAATTCGTCGTTTCACCAGGCGAGGCTGTTTTTTTATCACCAGGAATCAAATATCAATATCAGCCTGAAAAGGGCAAAACACCTGTAACAATTTATCTTCTCCACTTCACACCGGTAAGTCCCACAGGTCCATTTTCTTCAATTTCTGAATTCGGTTTGCCGCTTCACGGAAGAAGTACTAATACATCCGCAACAATCGAAGCTTTTACAGAACTGGAAAATCTATTCTACAACAAGGGAAAGAAAAACACTGTTAGCGTTCCTCAAAAAGCATCCATTGCCGCAATGAAGCTTTTTCTTACTTTTGAGATGCGCACGGCAGTTAAAACAGTTGAAAACAAAGCAGAGCTGCCGGCAGAGGGTAGAATTTGGAATGTCATCAACTATTTAAGAGCAAACTACAAAAAAACCCCTTCTTTGAAGGAACTTGCCGAACTGGCATGTATGTCTCCAACCTACTTTAAGAGGACCTTCTTAAAAGTGACCGGTCTTACACCACATCGTTATATTCTTGAATACAAAATAGAGCGCGCAAAAGATTTTCTTCTTATTCATGAAGAATCGCTCTCAACAACAGCATTGGAGCTTGGCTTCCATGATTACGCGCACTTCTTTAAAGTTTTTAAAAATGTTACGGGAAAAACTCCAAAGGAGTTTCTTAAAGACAAGTCAGCTTAACGATCAAAGAGTTTTGCAAGTTTATCAGCCACGTCATCCGCTACTGCCTCGCCGGAATAAAAACCCTTTTTTATTTTAGCTTTTACCGACTCAATCAGCATCGAACGGGACTCTGTGTTTTTAGATGAAATTTCAACCGTATCGGTTCTGGGGAGGCTCAGTTTCGCACCCCCTTTACCCACGTTGTAAGCATCAGTAGCCCGGGCACGACGCAAACGGTCGAGTCCGGTTATCCCTGACAACTCCATAGTAATCTCCCATATATCCCAAAAAAAGACGCTATACCCCATTTTGATATCGGATGAATTAAGGTATGACTTTAGCTTTATTTTTTCACAGGACAGGAGAAACTGACCCAACATATTGAATTTTAAGCCGATACAGACATCTTATTGATTGACGTCTCCAGCTTTTTTTACCCTCTCAACGCTTGAACTGACCTTCTTGAGAGTCTCAAGAATGTGTTCTCTCTTAGGGTGCTTAGGATCTAATTCGAGTGTTTTATCGTAGTATGATTTGCAGATATGCCACATTTCAGTAAGTCGCTGTCTGTAAATAAATTCTGCGATTTCTAAATAGACTTCCGGATTTTTAGGCAGAAACTCAATAGCTTTGAAATATGTAAGCTCCGCCTTTTTAAAGTCCTTTACATTTTCATATGCTTTACCCAGCCACAAATATCCATCAAAACGCCTTGGATCCATTGTTAAAAGCTTTGAAAAAAGCTTAATGGCATCCTGCTCACGGTTTTTCCGGAGATATATTCTTCCGAGGAAGAAGTTCAATTCATATGTCTCGTAACCATTTTTATATGCATCTTCAAGCAGACCAAGTGCATCTGAAAAACGTCCCTGCTCAAAGTACAGAGTACCTAAACTAATCTTTGCTTTTGTAAATGTCGAATCCTTCTCAAGGGCCTCTTTTAATATTATCTCTGCCTTTTCAAAATTTCTTAATTCTGTGTAAGTCTGCCCAAGAAGATCAAGCAACTGTGGACTTCTGCGTATCCGAACAGAAGCCTGATTCAAAGCATCCCTGGCGGCAAAGAAATCACGGGTTTTGAAGAGGAGGTTTCCAAGACGCAAAACCAACTCCATCGAACCCTGTTCATATTCTACTGCGTTATAATAAAAATACTTTGCATCCTCAAATTGTCCCATGCTTTCGTAAATTGCGGCAGCGCTGGCATTAGCAGAAGACCTTCTCGGATTTCTTGAAAGTGAGTTTCTGTATTCGTAAAGTGCGCTCTCAATATCGCCTTTTGCCTTAAACACATCGCCGAGGACCTCATGTGCTTCAGCAGAAGCTGGTTCGGTCTGAACTGCAACCTTAGCCTCTGACTCTGCACGGACAAGATCGTTATTAGCTATGAATGATCTGGCAAGATTAAGTCTTGCAACGAGACTGTTAGGCTTAGCCCGGAGGGCCTCTTTATACAAATCCACCGCAGCCTCTTTCTGTCCCTTGAGATTGAGCACTTCACCAAGACCATTGATATATTGGGGCTCATCCGGCTGCAGCTGATAAGCTCTTCTGCTGAATTTTTCCGCTTCATCAAGTTTACCTAAAAAACGATAAGCAACACTTGTGTTATATACAACATCAGCAACCTCACCCCATGTTTCAATCATATCCTTATAAAGCTCAATAGCCTTTTCATGCTCTCCTGATGCGGATAAAACACTCGCCATATTTACCGCCGCCTCTTTTGCTCCAGGCTTAATTTCCATGGCCTTCTTGTAGGCATTGAAGGCTTTCTTGTTTTGTCCAACCAGGAAATAGGCATTTCCAAGATAGAGCATAACTTCAAAACTTGGATTACCCTTTGCCTCTTCTTCTTCAAGTACTTTAACAACACGGGCATAATCTTTTGTCCGCATCAGTGCATTGATTTGAGAAAGTTCCATACCATTTAAGGCGAAACAGAGCAGATACAGTACTAAGACTATTGTTTTAACTGACATCATTATTTAATCATCCTCTTGTCAACACGATTAAACCCACCGTACGTACCTACATACACAAATTGCGAATCAGAACAGAAAGAACGGATCTGATCGCTTAACAGCCCCTCATAATATCCTAATTTACTGAAACTTTTGGAAGAGGGGTTTAATATTAGACACCCATTATCCCTAGTACCGAACAGGATATATCCATCTGAATAATGTGATACCATAAGTTCGTTCTTATAATCAAAATCCTGCATCAGCATCGAATCAGGTACATTTAGTGTTATAGACTTTTGCTTATCTTTCAGCAATACTTTAATACCCTCCTTTGTAGAGGCAGAGACAACTGCCGAAACACCATCAAAACTGACAGGATATACAGCTATAACACGGCTACTGAAATCAAACGGCAGGCTGAAACAATTTCCACTCTTCAAATCAAGCTTAAATGCACCATGAGAAAGTGTTCCAAAATAGAGTGTATCTTCTGCAACATACATCGAGGTTATACGATACTGTTTGGTTGGCTCAATAATTCTGAAAGCTTCATCATCTGGCTGATGTTCTACCACTCCTGTAACACTTCCCAGCAATACAGATTCTTTCGAACGCACGACTATACACGAAATATCAGCAGAAGGTATCGCAGTCCCACGCTCCCACTCTCTAAAACTGTTTTTCTTTCTGTTCCATACTGTAAAGCCTTCAAAACCTCCGAAGTAGACTCTCTCATCGTCGGAAGCCATTGATTGAATATTCGGATCTGTCATAAACTGTGACGGTCTGAACTCAAAAGTACTCTGAAGAGTTTTCCGGCTATACTGATCTACAAACTTACCCTGATATCCATGTGAAACCAGTACGAGACTGTCAAAGCACACCACAGCAGCAATATTCGGCGCCGAGAGACCGGTATAAAGCGGCGTCCATTTTGCATATACCGTATTAAAGTAACCACCGCCCAAATCTCTGCTTCCATACCACAATAGTCCTTCGTGCGGCAGGAGAGCAGTCACCTGGAACTGTCCTGCCTCATTCTCCTCCGGGTGCACCATCTGTATCCATGCGCCGCTGGCGTCATAATATCTCCAAAGCCCCCACGGAGTTCCGCACCAATATCCATCCTTTTCAGGAGAGAACACAAATGCTCCTCGGCATGGGAAATCCTTGTCAACCGTCAAAGTATCACTTGAAAGCTCTCCGCTCCACACACCCTCGTCAGATGTAGCTGCAATCAGCCGGCCGTTATGTACAAAGAGCTCATTGAACTGTGTTCTTTTACCTATTCTATGCTTAAGTGAATATTCCTTTACTTTTCCACTTTCAGGATTCCAGGAAACAACATTTCTGCCCTCCCTGCCGAAATAGAGAACTCCTGCATGTGCATATACACAGTTCCAAAACGAATCCGCTCCCATTTCAGGAATTACAACATCTTCAACTATTGAGTTTTCTTTACGAGTAATTTTGAAAGGAGCTCTACCCATAGCAATGCCATATACAACTGAATCATTTAAATTTACCAAACCGAGAACTTCAAAATCTTTAGAGCTCTCTATAATTTTGCAGGAATCAGCCGATTCATTTACCATGGCAATACCGCGCTCTGTTCCAACAACAAGTCGTTTATTTACAAAGGCAAAAGCTCTGACTGACTCATTGGGAAGACCATGGTCGAGACGTATAGTCTGCCACTCTCCTTCATCTGAATTAAATCTAAGCAGCCCTTCCTGGCAACCTAAATAGATTCGCTTATGATTAGCTTCATCTTTGACAATTCGCTGAACACGCTGAAATTCGTGAATTCGAACAATTTTATCGCTGTTATAATTTATTACCGGAATTGCTCTGTATTCTTTATTCTTCTGATAGAAATAAAACCCGGCAGCCCCGCCTATTACAAGGAAGACAGATGCAATCAGTAGAAGACGCAATGAGGCTTTACTCATTACTAATTACTTTACAGGAGGTAGGAGGGAGAAACCCTTGATCTTGTTTGCTTTTCCGCAATCGACAACATGCATAATCTTTGTGTGGTAAGTTGTCATATCGCCCTGAACCAGAAGAACGCTATCGTTATACCCGCTCTTAACAAGTTCGCCTATTTTATAGGTCAGATATTCGTACCCTTTTTTTCGTTCTTCTTCCCATTTTTTTCTATCTTCTGAAGATGTAAGAGCGATATCTTCGCCATTCAGCTTAAGCATTCCATCCTGAACAAGATAGTGCCCCTGCTCAATGTAGTCGGACTGGACATATACAGTAATATTCTTTTCCTGTTTTTGATCGCTTTTTCCTTTTGACCCGCCAGCAGGAGGAAATTTAATAGCAACACCAAAGATATATTGGGCTGACATAATAACCATGAAGAAAATGATGCACTGCATAAGGCAGTCAATAAGCGAGGTTACGTTTACATCCGCTTCATCATCTGTTTTTATCTTCATTGTATTTCCTCTATTTCTTCTCGCCGCTCATTATATCCTTCTTTTTAGCTTCAAGAGAAGCTTCGGGAAGGGTTACGAAAGCAAACTTCTTTATAGCACAACTGGTGTCCATTGCCATATTAACAACTTGAAGAATTCGGCCGTAAAACGCCAAATCATCTGCCTTAATCATAAGCGGAAGACCGTCTTCATATTCCTTGATCTCTTTTTCATTCAATGGAGCCACCTGTTTAGCAGCACGGCTGAGATTCTCAGCATTCTTCCATTCGTCAACAAGCGTCTTCTTTTTTTCTTTCAGAGCCTTTGGAATATCATCAAGCTTAAGATACGGGCTGATTTCGCCTTTACATTTGGCGCATGTATGCGCAGGCGGTTTTTCAGTTGCTTTTTTAGCATTCGCCGCTTCATCTTTTTTGTCTTCCATGGCTCCAAGTTGAGCCAAAGGCTTGCCAGAAGCATCAAGGAGAGAGCCCGCAATATATTCCCGTTTTTCGTTTCTGAATGGAGCCTTACAGAAAGGGCACTCAATTGGCACTTGACTCTTGTCCATAAAAGCAACTAATCCGGTTGAGTCTGGATGCACATAACCGCCCTTAAGAATGGCGGCGGGAAGAACATAAATTTGCAACTGAGTATTGTTCTGCTTAGAAGCGTGAAGCACCGGAGGCAGCTTCAGGATATTATCAAGAGAGGCCTCTTTTTTCATTGACATATTCAAAATAGCCAACGAGAGCAGAATGAAGCTGGTAATGTCGATCATAGGAACGACATTTAAGTCCAGCATCATCTTTTTTTTAGGTTTTCCAAGCGCCATAATTTTAACCTTATTCTGCTAAAGCATCAACAACATTTATACAGCATTCTTCAACCTGAGCAACATAATTTTCAATTACCGCACCCTTAAGTACGTTATAAACAATAAGCGAAGGAATAGCAACAACGAGACCGCCAGCAGTAGCAACAAGGGCGATAGCAATACCACCGGCCATTTCGTCAGCCTTTACACCGCCGGGAGAATTCGCCATAGCAGTGAAAGATGAAATCATACCAACAACCGTTCCGAAGAGACCCATAAGAGTCGAAACGTTGGCAATAACAGCAAGGGCAGAAAGGTGATTTTCAAGCACCATAAGCTCAACACCCGCTCTCTGTTCA